>NZ_JAUBSA010000011.1:0-121270 GCF_036702115.1 Microcoleus sp. LAD1_D5
TAGTCTTACACGTTGTCAACGCCGAACGCGAGTCAAAGTCTTTTGAGGTAAGGGTTTTAGGCTTATTCAGCAAGCCCTATGTAGAGTTCGCAATGCAAGAGCTTGAAGGCTCAACCCGTAGACCTATTGTAGTGACCGTTGCCGTTATCTTTTACCCTTGGCGAGGGGTATAACTCAAAACTCCCCTGTCCACTGCCAACAATAAACTTTTGAGCAATCTCCTGCAACCGCAACAGCCGCCACCATATCTGAACTCGGAATTAATTCCATTAAAGACCATCTCGATCCTTCTTCGGGGTTTTCTTCAACATTTAACAGCGCTGCCGGTTCTCCTGGTGCGAGGCTGACATCAAACTGATTCAGAGGAATAGAAAGTCCTTTACCGACTGCTTTGATATAGGCTTCTTTGCGAGTCCAGCAGGTAAAAAAAGCTCTGGGTTGAAGATGTTCTGGGAGCGAAAGCAACACAGAGTGTTCTAAGGGTGAAAAAAACTTTTCAGCAATTTCCAGGCAAGGAAAGTTGGTATTTATGGCTTCAATATCAACACCAATATCTCTACTTTTGGTAATAGCAATTAGAGCCATGTTCCCTGAGTGAGACAAATTGAAACGGAGGGTATTTCCACCTTGGGCTGCGATGAGAGAAGGTTTGCCGTAGGGATTGTAGTCAAAGCGCAAAATGTGAGAATTTATGTTGAGATAGCGACTCAGAATCGCTCTCAGCGCGCCACGACTCACAATAAATTGCGATCGACCTTTTGGAAATCGAAAACCCTCGGCTTTTGTCAGCTCGTCGTTAGAGAGAGTCTTTTGTAAGCTCTGCAAGCAATATTCTGTTTGAGCCAGAGAGACTCGCCAAACATGAATTTCGCCGAGATTCAATGTCAAGTCTTGGGGTGGAGAATTCCACGAATCAAAAGCAGCAATCATGTATTTATCTTCTTTTCTGAGTCACCTCATCCAGCATTCCCAGAAACAGGCAAGATGCCTGTTCTACAACACATGAATTTCAATCGCAAGGGTCAATTAATCCAGGTTTGTACAACTTTTCCTGCTAATTGCTGTCCCAACCAAGGCGTATTTGCCGATCGCGACTTCAGACTTTGCCCGTCAACAGTCCAACTCATTTCCGGGTCGAATAAAATCAGCTCAGCAGAGACTCCCGGTGCAACCGTGGCGGGGGTTTGCCCGATACAAACGGCAGGGCCTGCGCTCAACACTCGCCACAGTTCTAAAGCCGAAAACTCACCAGTTTCTACCAGTCCGTGCCACAGTAAAGGCAAAGCTAATTCCAAGCCGATCGCCCCAGGCGGACTATCAGCAAAAGCCACAGTTTTCTCCTCATAAGTATGCGGGTTGTGATCGATCGCGATCGCATCAATTACCCCATCTTTCACAGCTTGAATCAGCGCTAATTGGTCGCTGAGATTGCCCAACGGCGGTTCTAGGTGTAAATTCGGATCGTAGGGCAACGAAGCAGTCAGAGCATTTTTCCCGCCGCCGGAATTTTTCGAGTTTCCTGAAATTGCCCCGACATTCAACAGCAAGTGCATCCAAGTAACACTCGCAGTCACCGGCAAACCCCGCGCCTTCGCATCTCGAATCAATTCCACGCTGCGCGCTGTAGAAACGCGCATAATGTGCACTCCTGTGCCCGCAGATGCCACCAACTCCAGGATGGCCGCCAAAGCCGAAGTTTCCGCACTCGCCGGAATTCCTGGTAAACCCAAGCGCACCGACACCGCACCCTCTCTCACCGCGCCATTTCCTGCCAAAGTTCGATCGCACGGCCACAAAGCGACCGACTTGCCCAAAGGCTGAATATACTCCAGCAAACGCCTCACCAGAGCCGGATTAGACAGCGGCAAACCGTCCGCAAAACCCACCACAGAAGGGGAGGCAAGCTCGCCCAACTCAGCCATCTGCTGCCCTTTAACGCCCGCTGTCAGCGCGCCCCAAAAATACAAGCGGGGCCCCCCGGGCGACAAATTGCGGATATGTTGCTGCAACAATGCTAAACCGGCCAAATTGTCAATAGGCGGCGAGGTATCCGGCAAAATCGCCACCCGCGTAAAACCGCCAGCCGCCGCAGCGTGCATCAAGGATTCCAGGGTTTCTCGATCCTCAAAACCCGGTTCTCCGCTGTGGCTGTAGATATCAGTTAACCCTGGCCCCAAAATTAGTCCCTGGCAATCTCGCACTTCCGTGTCAGCGGGAAACTCGGTAATTTTTTTGTCAACGGCTTCGATCTTACCTTCGGTAATTAGAATATCAGCGATGCGATCGCTCCCTGAAACTGGATCTAGCACTCGTACATTTTGTAGCAGTTCGCGGCTCATATAGCAGAAGGAAGAAGGAAGTTCGGCAACGGATTATGTAACGGATGTCAGGAAGAAGGAAGAAGCAATCCACCGCATTAGTTTCAGGAATTAAGAACTTCCTAAGCGTCGGGCGCGGTTGTTATCAAAATTCAAACATTTTTCAGGCGGGCGAAGCGTAGCGGTGGGCATTCCTTCCGCTACGGGTTCGCCCCCAGCACTTTACTAATTACAGTGCTCCTGCGGCTGTTTTGTCAAAAACGCCGCCGCTCAAATGAGTTGTCACATTCATCGCTTGTAATACTGGCAAACCATCGGGGCCGTGGGGATAATCAATCACGCTAACGGCTCCGTTTCCTTGTTTGAATTTCCAGAAATGTTCTGGTTCTAAACCGAATAGGTGGCAGAGAATAGCTTTGTTAATGGCATCGTGAGCAACGACAATTCCAGTACCAGAAACAGAATGTACAATTTCTCGCCAAGATGCGATCGCTCTCTGCCAAACTTGCTGCAAATTCTCTCCTTCGGGCATTTGGACTTTTTCAGGAGATGTTTTCCATTCTTCTAGCAAACCCGGATAGGATTGTTCGATTTCTGATTCAAACTTTCCTTCCCAAAGTCCGTGGCTGATTTCTCTCAACTCATCCCGGAGTTCCAGTTGTAAACCGCCGTGATATTGGAGAATAATTTCCGCAGTTTCTTTCGGGCGCAGCATGGAACTGCTGATCGCAAAATCTAATTTTACATCCTTGAGAAATTCTGCTGCTCGCCGGGATTGTTCGCGGCCGTTATCGTTGAGAGGTACGTCAATTTGCCCTTGAAATTTACCGGCTTTATTCCAGTCGGTTTCGCCGTGACGCACCAGCAACAATCGCGGGCCTTGGTGTCCGTCCCTCGGTTTGGGAAAAATTTCCCCGGTATGGGAAGTTAAATTCACCGACTCTAATTGAACTGCAACTTTCTTTTTTTGCTCTCCAAGTTCGTTGTTAGTAACAGGGGAACTTCCAAAATTAATGACGCTAATTCCGCAATTTGACTGTTGAATTGATTGATAGTAATCCGGGGTAATTTCCGAGGCGGTGGCGATGAGAGCGCGGTTGATTCCGTTGTGACCTATTACTAGAATTGTGCCGTCTTGGTGGCGCGATAAAAGTTCTTGCCAAAAATGACGGGCGTTAGCAAAAATTGCCAATACGGGAAAGTGTTCGATTTCTCCGTCAGCAGATGGCAGTTTCATGGAAAATTTGTCTGGCTGTCTTTGCCACTGCTGATATGCTTCGGGGAATTTGTCGATCGCATCTTGGCGCAGCATTCCTTCCCACAGAGGCAAATCGATTTCCATCAAATTATCAGTTGGGTGGAGTTGTGGCGGATTTGTCAAGCGCGACAGGATGATTTCCGCTGTTTCTTTGGCTCGTTGCAGGGGACTGGTATAGGCGGCATCAAAGGCGATACTGCTGAGTGTGTCGCCTACTTGCAGGGCGGTGTTGCGGCCTGCTTCTGTCAAAATTGATTTATCGAGGCGGCCTTGGATGCGGCGTTCTTGATTGTAGGTGCTTTTGCCGTGACGGACTAAGATAATGCGAGTCATTCGATTTTAGATTTTAGATTTTAGATTTTAGATTTAGCCTGCTACCCCGCTGCGGTTGCGCCGTGCGGATATTACCTCATACATCGCGGGTGCTTATGCCGCACTACTCCTGTAGGGTGCGCCATAAGCACCGTTGGGCTAAGGTGTGAACCTTACGTATACATGGCGGAGCGAGGATTTGTGGCGTAAGTCTTGTTGAGGAGAGTCAAAAAGATGAGCCAGTGAAATTTTACCAGTTGTCGGGATACTCTCGTCTTCAACGACCTATGATTAAAGACGGAAAAGATTTAGCCACGGATTCGCGCGGGACGGAAAAGCAGGAATGACACTGAAGCGGGTGATTTTAGGTATTTTAACGGCGATCGCGATCGCCCTGGTCGGTTTATCTTTACTTGCTAGTTGGAATCAGCCGCAAATTCAAAGTCGGCTGGAACTCTACCAGACAAATTTGCTGCTGCACGCCTCGGAGTGGCAGGGAGAAAATAATCAGAGTGCTAATTTAAGTTCGGCGCGCAACAATATTGTCGGTGCAGATCCTTTAAATACGGCTTTGACGCAATATCAAGAAGCGCGAGACTCGACTCGCAAAACTCTTGAAACAACTCAATCACAATTTAAAGAAATTCAGTCTGCCATCGCCTCCAAGTCTGATGATAATACTCTGAATTTGGCTCAAAACAAGGCTTTGTCAGAGTCTATCGATCAACAGTCAGTGCTGCTAAACGAACTTGACTTGCGATTGGGAATTTTGCAGGCAAGCAGTGGCAAAACTGAGGCGGCTCTCCAAACTTGGAAAAATTTAGTTGAGCGCTACCAAACTAAAATTGATGACGATGCTTCGGTGGTAACTGCTCAAGTTTTAACGGGAATTTGGAGCAATCCGGCTCAACTGCTGCCAGATGCCGAGCCGCGCATTCAAAAGTCTTTGGATGGCTGGTTTCGCTATCGCGCTCTCGCTCAACTTTACAAGCTGCAAGAACGTTCTAAAGAGCTGGCGGCGCTGCAAGCAGCAGAACAAGTAACGGCCCAGCAAGCTGTAGAAAAGTTGGCAATTATAGTTGGCGTTCCGGCTATTTCGCTTTGTATTGGCACGGTTTTGCTGGTTGGTTTGACCGTGCAGTGGTTGTTGCAGCGGAAGCAGTTAGATACAGCAGGTTCCGGCCCGGTGTTGGCGCGAAATGCGAGCTTGACTTGGGATGTGCCTTGGGACGGTGAGATTGTTTGGCAGGTGCTTGTGGTCGGCTTTTTCTTTGTCGGGCAAATCTTGATTCCCTATTTGTTGCTGCCTGTTTCTCTGGCTGTTTTAAAACTCAATCCAGCTACTTTTGACCCGCGCGACAAGGCTTTTTATATCTTTGCTACTTATTTGTTGCTGTCGGGGGGGGGGCTTTCGGTACTGTATTTTTCGGTCAAGTCTTTTTTGCCTTTGCCGGAAGGTTGGTTTCGGATTAATTGGCGGGGAAGTTGGTTTTTGTGGGGTTTTGGCGGCTATTTTGTTGCTTTGCCTTTGGTCGTTTTAGTGTCGCTGATTAATCAGCAATTTTGGCAAGGACAAGGTGGCAGTAATCCGATTTTGCCGATCGTTCTCGAAGGTAGGGATAACGTGGCTTTGGCGGTGTTTTTCGGCACTGCTGCGATCGCCGCTCCGGTTTTTGAGGAAATCGTGTTTCGGGGCTTTCTGCTGCCTTCTTTGACTCGCTATTTGCCTGTTTGGGGGGCGATCGCCGCTTCTGCTTTCTTGTTTGCCGTGGCTCACTTGAGTGTCTCTGAGATTCTGCCTTTGGCGACTTTGGGTGCGGTTTTGGGGTTTGTGTACACGCGATCGCGCAATCTCCTTGCTCCTATGCTTCTCCACAGTCTTTGGAACAGCGGTACTCTCCTGAGTCTGTTTCTTTTGGGCGGCGGCGCGAGTTAATTCGGACGGTTGTTAATAATTGTGAATTAATCGGTTTTTTTTGACAGCGATCGTCAGGGCGATCGACTCTTGCCATAAATAGCAGTAGGCTGCTCGGTGCGCCCCTGATATCTAGTCCGGTAAAATAACTGGAATTTCATTAGGGGCGGGTTCACCCTAATCTGTAATATCAGCCACCGATCCAGATCGACCCGCCCCGGTTCCTTACTTTAGCGGAAAAACAGGGTTTAACATGGAAGTAATATCTTGTCGGCTGATGATTGAGAGACTTACCCGGGCGATCGCACCAAACGGAAGTTGACAATCCGGCTAATTTATAGCTAAGTTTTAATTTAGGATGAGGCTTAAACCCATGAGCAATTTGAACAGCCGCAACTTAGAGGGAACGCCGAGTTGGATGCGTTTCGCACCCTACGCAGCCTTGGGCCTTTTAATATTTTCTCTCAATTCAGGCAGCGAACTCAATTATTTCTTGAGAGGCTACTTGGTGATTCTACAAGCTCAAGTCGGTATAGTTCTGCTGTATTTGGCGATGTCTAAGTTTCGCAAAAACCCAAATAAATGAGTAAAAATTAGTAAGATTACTTAGGTCGATCGTTAAAGGTCGAGAGTTAAAGGTCGATCGCGGAAGTTAAAATAAAAAAACTGGGGAAAGTAAAAATGGTAAAAGATAAAACCGTAGCAGTTGTGTTAGCTTTCTTTGTTGGAGGTTTCGGAGTTCACAAATTTTATTTGGGCAACAACATAGCAGGAGTATTGTATTTGATCTTTTCGTGGACATTAATTCCGTCACTGATCGCATTTTTCGATTTTATCGGCCTGCTGCTGATATCGGAACAAGCTTTTCAGGTACAGTACAATGGCGGAACTTTGCCGTCTGGGTATGCCCTCAGAGCGGCAAAAGATGTAACAGGGGCGATCGGAGAATTAAAAAAACTTTACGATATGGGCGCAATTACGGCGGAAGAATATGAAGAAAAACGCCAAAAATTGCTGCGAGAATTGTAATTAAGAAGGAAGAAAAAAGAAGGAAGAAGAAAGCCCACTATTAAAAAAGTGGGATTGAAATAAGTGTGAGATCACAGCTATTTAAGGATAAAATTAAAGTGTCTCAAGATTTATACTGGCTGCGTCAAACTCCCAACTGGGTGTGGTATGCTTTTATTCCCTACTTCGGCGGATTGGCGATCGCCTATGCAGGTCAAAAGTCAAATATTCGCAGTTGGATGGGATGGGGTGTTGCCATTACTTTAGCAGCACTAGCGGTATCTTCTTCAACTAATTTGGGTACGATCGTTTGGGTCGCTCAAATTGTTACTGCTTTTAGTTTGAAAAAGCGCTATCTCATCAAAACCGCACCTAGAGGCTTACTGGTTCCGGCGAGTGCCACGAATGCCGAAGAACTGGCAAGCGTGCGCGGCAAAATAGATATTAATGAGTGTACCAAAGACGATATGGTCAGAATCTTGGGTTTGCCGATCGTCTACGCCAACGATATTGAATCTTTGCAAAACGAAGGCTACATTTTTACCCACGCCGAAGAGTTATCAGAAATAGCCGGAGTTCCCGAAAGTCACGTCAGACGAATCGCCCCGATGATTTGCTTCAGCTACAATTATCAAAAAGAATTGCAGTTTACTTGGAAACGGTTAAATATTCTTTCGCCGGAAGAGTTAATCGCCAGTGGTTTAGATCGGGCTGTTGCGGAAAAAATAGTTAGAGAAAGGCAGAGAAAAGGCGCTTACAAATCAGTTGTCGAAGTCAAGCGGCGGACGGGACTGCCTTTTGATTCATACCGCCATATTTGTTAATTTGCAGTTGTTAAGTAAGTCCCAAGAAAAAAAAACAATAATATGCGATCGGACCTTGTAGGGGCGGGTTTGACCAACAATAATTGCCTAAAACCAATCATCTCGTAAACCCGCCCCCGCCCAACTAAAAAATATTATGACAACAAAATTAGAAGTTGAACGACAAAAATTGTATGATACAGATTACCTGAGATGGATGGAAACCACTGTGGAAAAGTTGCGGGTTCGCGACTATTCAAACATCGACTGGGAAAATCTGATTGCAGAAATAGAAGACATGGGGCGAAGTGAACGCCGGAGTTTAGAGAGTAATCTGGTGGTAATTCTCCTGCACTTGCTCAAGTGGCAATTTCAACCGGATCAAAGAAGCGGTAGTTGGAAAGGCAGCATTGTCGAACATCGCAGACGCATTCGCAAAGCTCTGAAAGATTCCCCCAGTCTCAAACCATATCTTGAAGAGGTACTGGCTGAATGCTATGCGGATGCAGCAGAACAAGCAAGTGCTGAAACTGGATTGCTTGTAGAGACGTTTCCGAAATTATGTATCTACAGTGCTGTCGAGGTTCTAGATTCGGAATTTTTGCCAGATTTTCTGCCAGATGAGATAATTCAAGGGTAGTATGGCAAAAAACTCGATCGCCTCCTGGTAATTGACATTAAATGCACCTGCTGGCAAAAATCTCCCCCAGAAGGCGGGCTCAGCGAAATTATAAAAAAAAGTATTTATCCTCTTGACATTTACACAAAATAATGATATTTAAATATTGTGAAACTCCTACTTTTCCCTAGCATCAACTCCAAGCCAGAGTAAGTTTTCAAGAATCTACCTTAAATATCAGTGGTAAGCTATCTGAATTATTATTGAAATGCAAAACGACACAATAGTAGCAGTACCGCTAACATCAAATTATGTCTGACTCTCCTCCATCCCAAATCTCCCCAGAAGCTGCACCGGAAAGTGCTGCTACCGAAAACCGCAGTGCCAAAACTAGGCAACTGTTGGGCATGAAAGGGGCCGCTAGCGGGGAAACTTCCATCTGGAAGATTCGCTTGCAATTGATGAAACCGATTACCTGGATTCCCTTAATTTGGGGCGTGGTGTGCGGGGCTGCGTCTTCTGGAAACTATGTTTGGAACCTAGAGAATTTCTTGATCGCAGCAGCTTGTATGTTGATGTCAGGGCCGTTGTTGACCGGGTACACTCAAACTTTGAACGATTTTTACGATCGCGACATCGACGCCATTAACGAGCCCTACCGTCCAATTCCCTCCGGGATTATCTCGATTCCCCAAGTAGTAACGCAAATTTTGGTATTATTAGCCGCTGGCATTGGGGTGGCTTATGCTCTAGACTTGTGGGCGGGTCATGAATTCCCGATAATTACTGTTTTGACTCTCGGTGGCGCGTTTCTAGCTTATATCTACTCTGCGCCCCCGCTGAAACTCAAGCAGAATGGCTGGTTGGGAAATTATGCCCTGGGTGCTAGTTACATTGCCCTGCCTTGGTGGGCGGGTCAAGCTTTGTTTGGTACACTAGATCCGACCATTATGATTTTGACCCTGTTTTACAGTTTGGCAGGGCTGGGAATTGCGATCGTCAATGATTTCAAAAGTGTTGAGGGCGATCGGCAATTAGGGTTAAAATCTTTGCCAGTGATGTTTGGCATCAGCACTGCAGCTTGGATTTGCGTGTTGATGATCGACATCTTTCAAGCTGGGATTGCAGGCTACCTGATCAGCATCCACCAAAACCTTTACGCTGTCATTCTGCTGCTGCTGATAATTCCCCAAATTACTTTTCAGGATATGTACTTTTTGCGTAATCCCCTGGAAAATGATGTTAAATATCAGGCAAGTGCTCAGCCTTTCCTGGTTTTGGGTATGCTGGTAGCAGCCTTGGCACTGGGTCATGCGACTTAAGCAGAGTTTTGAGGTTTGAGTTAAAAAATTTTGAATTCAAAAAATCTAATTCACTTCTCAAAAAAATACCAAGCTCTGCAACGTTAAGAAAAGTTTTGAATTTTGAGTGGTGAATTAAAAAGTTTTTAATTCAAAAAACCTAATTCAAGGCAGCGTGTTATTCAAGAACAAATGTTGAATTAAAAATTAAGAATTTAAGAAAGCTAGCTTTTTTAAATTTTAATTTTTAATCGGACTTGATGAGGTTTGAAGGTCTGAACGTGGCAGAATTTTTCTCAAATATCAAAGATACATTGAGCAAAGTCACTAACGCAATAAGCGGTAATTCCGATCGAGAACCGCCGAAGGCTGCGAAGGGCAATAAGCTCAACTCGCCGGAATCCGAGGCGGAATTTTATACACGGACAAGGGATGAGCGATCCGAGTATGTGGTATCAGAAGATGCCGCACCTCTAGAAGAGTCAGAATATTTAGAGTCAGAATATTTAGAGTCAGAATATTTAGAGCCAGAATACGCTCGATATCCAATAGTCAATCGCAATTGGCAAGGGTTGAAGCGCTTAATTGCTTGGTTGGAAATTGAACCTCAAGTTACCAGCTTGCAAACCAAGGGAAAAGAATTGTTGCGGCCGGGATTAAGTTTGCTGGGAACTAAATCACCCCAAAAATCGGATAGTAGCGAATTGCCGGAAAATAGCGAATCGCCGAACACCAAACTGCAGAGACATACGGAACTACAGGAAAATAGCGCACCGCAGGAAATTAGCACACCGCAGGAAAATAGCGCACCGCAGGAAAAAACTAAAAAACGGATCTCCCGCCGCCCTAGATTTTGGATAAGTTTAGGTGTTGCCAGTATAGGCGGGGGCGCTTTAATCTACGGTTTATGGATTTTGTACACCTTAGACAAAGGCTTGCCGGATGTTAACGATTTGTCAGCCTTTAACCGCGACGGAACGCTGACAATTAAGGCGGCAGATAATACGATTTTGTTGCAGTCGGGGCCTGCAACTAGAGATAAACTGAAACTTAAAGAAATTCCCGAACTGTTGGTTAAAGCTTTTATTGCCATAGAAGACCGCCGTTTTTACCAACATCGCGGGGTGGATTATCAAGGTATTGTGCGATCGATAGTTTCTAATTTGATAGCGAGAGATTTAGTGCAGGGCGGCAGTACAATTACGCAACAATTGGCTCGCGTTGTTTTTCTTAATCAGGAAAGAAGTATTAGGCGGAAGGTTCGGGAAGCTCTTTTAGCTCAGAAAATAGAGCGGGAGTTGAGTAAAGACCAAGTTTTAGAAAGATATTTAAATCTGGTTTATTTGGGTTCGGATGCCTACGGAGTGGCAGATGCAGCTTTGGTTTTCTTTAGCAAAACAGTCGATAAATTAACTTTGGCAGAGATGGCAACTTTGGCGGGTTTGCCGCCGGCACCGAGCGAATATTCGCCTTTGGTGAATCCCGATATTGCTAAGAAACGCCGCAATCTTGTGCTGCAACAAATGCAGCAAGCGAATGTAATTACAGAGGCTGAGGCGATGGCGGCGATGGCGGAACCTATCGCCGTTAAACCAAGTCCGCCGAAGCGATTTAAAGTAGTCGCACCTTATTTTGCTAGTTACATTCGGAAGGAATTGCCACGCTATGTTTCTGAGGATGCTTTGGAAGCTGGCGGTTTGACTGTCGAGACGACGGTGGATTTGAAGTGGCAGAAAATAGCGGAAAAGGTGGTTAAAGATGCGATCGAAGTTGATGGCCGCCGTCAAGGTTTTGAACAGGCCGCTTTAGTTTCTATGGACACTAAGACTGGGGAAGTTAAGGCCCTGGTAGGAGGTGGAAATTTTAAGGAAAGTGAATTTAATCGCGCTACGCAGGCTTTGCGACAGCCCGGATCGACGTTTAAAGGGTTGGTTTATGCCGCGGCGATGGCGGCTGGTTTTTCTCCCTATGACGGTTACGAAGATGAACCAATTATTATCGACGGCTATCAACCGAATAATTATGGCAAAAAATTTAGCGGTTGGCGATCGATCTCGGATGCTTTGACACGTTCGGTGAATGTCGTAGCTGTGAAGGTGTTGATGGATGTGGGCTTTGAACCGGCGATCAAAGTAGCCAACGATATGGGAATTAAGTCGAAATTGAGTCCGATTTATTCCCTAGCTTTGGGTTCTTCGGAGGTGAACTTGCTGGAGTTAACCAATGCTTACGGTACTTTAGCCGCGCAAGGGAATTTTATTGAAGCCCACGGAATTAAGCGGGTGATTAATCAGCGGGGAGATGTGATTTATCAGGCTAATTTTAAACCGAAGCGGGTTTTGGATAAGGATAGTGCTGCGATTACTACTTGGATGTTGGAGGGCGTTGTGCAAGACGGTACGGGAGGGCCTGCTGCTTTAAACGATCGCGCTGTAGCAGGCAAAACCGGTACTTCGGAAAATGTCAGGGATTTGTGGTTTATTGGTTACATTCCACAGGTGGTGACTGGGGTTTGGCTAGGGAATGATGACAATTATCCCACCTGGGGAACTAGCGGTACGGCGGCTTACAATTGGCGCGATTTTATGAGTCAAGCTGTTAAGGGAATGCCCGTTGAGAAGTTTCCTAAGTTGCCGGAGTTGGAGGGCCGCAAGGGCAGTATTAAGGCCAAACCGGTGGAGCCTAAGAGGATTATTCGGGGGATGATTGTCAATGAGGATGGTGCGATCGTTCCTTACAATCCCAATCCTCAACCCCGGTATCGCGAGTGGCAAGAGCCTGCTTATCAAGAGCCTGCTTATCAAGAGCCTGCTTATCAAGAACCTGCTTATCAAGAACCTGGATATTAAACTCTCGGTTTGGAGTAAGGGTTTTAGTTTTTTTTCAATTGCTTTAGCCTCACCATAAAAAATCCGTCCATGTGATGTGTGTGCGGCCAGACTTTCACCCATCCTTCGGGTGATGGCTGTACGGGTAAATCAATTGTTGGCGGTTCGATTTGCCAGTGAGGATTGCTGTCTAAGAACGATCGAATAACTGTTTCATTTTCCAAGGGATGAATCGTGCAAGTTGCATAAACTAATACGCCGCTGGGCTTGACAAATGTCGCTGCATTTGCTAGCAATTCCGATTGCAGTTGAGATTGTTGTTGAATGTTTTCGGGCGTGTGATGCCAGCGGGCATCGGCGCGGCGGTGGAGGGTTCCGAGGCCAGAACAAGGTGCGTCTAGTAAAACTCTGTCTGCGAGGTTAACAAACTCTGGGAAATGGCGACTGTCTCCGGTATGAATTTTAATGGATTTCATCTGAAGTCTGTCTGCATTTTCTTTAAGTTTTTTGAGTCTGCTGGCGGTTTTGTCGCAGGCATAAATTGTGCCTGTATCCTGCATTAATTCGGCGCTGTGGGTGGTTTTTCCCCCCGGTGCGGCGCAGGCGTCGATGATAGTTTCCCCGGGCTGGGGCGCGAGTAAATGGGTGACTAATTGAGCGCTGCTGTCTTGAATTGTCCACCAACCTTCGCTGTATCCGGGGAGGTTTTGAATTGCGCCGATGCTGCCATTTAGTCTTAATGCTTGTGGCAAGTGTGGGATTCTGCTAGTTGAGATGTTGTGGGATTTGAAGGCGGTTTCAACTTGGGCGATCGAGCTTTTTAAAGGATTGATTCTCAGGTCAATTGTGGGGGATTGGTTGAACCATTCACAGAGTTGTTCGGTTTCGGTTTCGCCTATTTGTTCGATCCACAATTTTACCAGCCATTCGGGGAAGCTGTGCAGAATTCCTAGGCGTTCGACGGTTGATTTATAATTCGTAACTGTTAATGGGTTTAAGTTGTTATCTGTTAAACGGATGTATTGGCGCAACAAACCGTTGACAAAACTGCTGAGTCCTGAAAATCCGTTTTCTTTTGCTAGTTGAACGGTGGTGTTGACGGCGGCGGAGGGGGGAATCTGGTTGAGATATTCGAGTTGATATAAACCTAAATGTAAGATGGTGCGGAGTTCGGGCGGTTGTTGGGAGGATTTCTTTGTTGCTAGTTTGTCGATGATGAAGTCGATCGATCGCATTCTCCTGACGCTACCGTAAACTAATTCTGTGACTAAACGCCGATCGAGGTCGTTGAGTTGAGAATTGCTGAAAGCGCGATCGAGTGCGGCGTCTGCGAATGCACCTCGGCGGTGGACTTCGCGGAGTGCGAGAAAAGCTATTTGGCGGGGATTTTGCATAGTTAAGATGTTGAGACTTAGAAACCGGGTTTTTTACGATAAGACGCGTTACAGCCCGCAGATTTGGTGAAAAACCCATTTTCCGATCGCCCGTGATTCGAGGAAGGACTATTATAATCTCAAATGTCCTCTGGATTTATGCCCATTTCTCGGAGTTTTTCTGAAAGGCGATCGGCTTTTTGCTGTACTAACTCTTTCTCCTGTCGTTCTTGTTCCATTTGTTGTCGTTCTTGTTCCATTTGTCTTGACAACTCCACATAAGACAAAAACTTTAGTCCATCGGGACGATAAATCTCCAAGTCTCCCGATGCAGTTTCAAAACGTGTCTGCAAACGTGGACTTACCCAACCCTCCATTGATTCAATATAGTTGAGTTGTCCGTCACTTCGCAGCCAACCTATTAACTCATTATCCTCTGGATCGTAGACATAATATTCTTCGACTCCATAATTATCGTAGAACTTAAACAGCTTAAACATTGCTGTCATTCGGTTGCCGGGGGAGATGATTTCAAAGACAACTTGTGGCGCAATATTATCTTCAAGCCACTGTTGGTAGGAACCTCTGTCACCTTTGGGTCTGCCAAAGACTACCATAGTATCAGGTGCTTGGCGAGTTTTGTTATCTCCTTCGACGGGATACCACAGCAAATCACCTGCTACAAATACATTTTCGTTGTCTTTGAATAAGGCATCTATTCCGCCTTGAATTTTTACTATTAATTGGAACTGTTTGGTATTGTCAGACATGGGTTTTCCGTCGCTGTCTGGGTAGATGATTTCTGGCAAAGTTTGAGTGGGAATTGTTGTTGTCATGGGGATGACTCCATTGCTAGTAGCATCAATTTCTATTTTATACCTATTTTATAGGACTTACGCAGGGGGCCCAGAAACCGGGTTTTTCACGAAAAGACTTCGTTGCAATCGGCATATTAGGTAAAAAACCCGGTTTCTTTGTCGGAGTGCGTAAGTCCTGTTTTACTTATTCGGGTTTTGTTGACACCAATGGTTCTAATAAATTGCGTTCTTCTATGGCAAGTTCTAGCAAAACTCGTCTGTCGCCCTTTGTTTCCTTATAGCGGACTGCCGCATTCAGCAGGCGGATGGGAATTTTGAATTCGTCGTCCTTGCTGGTTAGTTCTTGCCATAATTCTAACCAAGTGCGTGCGGCTTTGTCGCTTACCATTTCTGACATTAGCAGGGGGAGGTTTCCCACAATTCCCTGTCCTAAAACTGAGAGATATTCGTATTTTTTGTAAACTGCAATCAGGCTGGTGATGCGAGTTTGAGATATCGGTATATCGTGCGTGGTGATGAACAGGTTGCGGATAATTAAATCGGCATCTTCTGCATAAGCTTCCTCGCCTGGTTCTAGGCGTTGGAATGCGTCGTATAACGCGCCGATACCTGCATCCCAATGATTTAATCCGAGAAGGGCAATAGCGCGGTTGAACAAGGCATATGAAGATTGATCACCAAGTTCGATCGCTTTGTCGCAAGATATTAAAGCTTCTTCATAGCGTTTGAGGTTTTTGAGTACATTGCCTCGTAAAACCAAAGCCAACTGATAATTGACATCAAGTTCGATCGCCCGATCGTAATATACTAAGGCTTCTTCATAGCGTTTGAGGTCGTCGAGTACATGACCTCGCTGAACCCAATTCCACTTATCATTGGGGTCAAGTTCGATCGCGCGATCAAAAGATACTAAAGCTTCATCGTAGCGTTTTAAGTTGTTGAGTACAATGCCTCGGAAAGCCCAAGCCCACCGATCATTGGCATCAAGTTTGATCGCCCGATCGTAAGATTCTAAGGCTTCTTCATAGCGTTTGAGGTTTTTGAGTACATTGCCTCGTAACACCCAAACAGGCGAATCATTGGCATCAAGCTCTATCGCCCTATCGTAAGATTCTAAGGCTTCTTCATAGCGTTCGAGGTAGTTGAGTACATTACTTCTGGTAGCCCAAGCCCACTTATAATTGGCATCAAGTTCGATCGCCATATCACAGGATTCTAAGGCTTCCTCATAGCGTTGGAGGTTGTCGAGTATATTCCCTCGCTGAACCCAAGCCCACGGATCATTCTCGTCAAGTTCGATCGCCATATCACAGGATTCTAAGGCTTCCTCATAGCGTTGGAGGTTGTCGAGTACATCCCCTCGCTGAACCCAAGCCCACGGATCATTCTCGTCAAGTTCGATCGCCATATCAAAGGATTTTAAGGCTTCTTCATAGTGTTTGAGGTTGTTGAGTAGATAACCTCGCTTAGCCCAATGCCACGGATCATTTTCGTCAAGTTTGATCGCCCTATCGTAGGATACTAAGGCTTCATCATAGCGTTTGAGGTTGTCGAGTACATCGCCTCGATTCGCCCAAACCATCGCATAATTGGAGTCAATTTCAATAGCTTTGTCTAAACATTCCAAAGCTTCATCGTAGCGTTCCAGTTTATTTAAGCAGCGTTCCTTTTGTACCCAATCCTTTGCCTCGCCGCGACTTGTTACCAATTTTTCCGCATATGCTAAAGCAGAAACATAGTCTTTCTGTTCGATACAATTTTCAATTTCATCAAAATAAGCCTTCAGACGCGGGTCTTCCTCATTTCTCTCAATAGCCTCAAGCGCCCGCGTATAATATTCTCGTTCCATCACAGCATCAGGTGGAATCGGTTGCAAACCTTGCCGATACATAAAATGACTTTCTTTCTCCGCCAAATCAACATCCGCCATCCTCAATCCCAATCGCTGCTGCAATTCTTTCCGCGTATACCAAACCCGAATAAAATCCACAATTAATGGAATCGGTTGATTTCGCTGCTTCTTTACCTCCAGACAAAAACGCATCAAGGGTTCCCGCCATTCATACCACGATTCCCGTCCAATTTCTTCAATTTTGACATAACCCTTATCTCGCAAATCTTTAAGTTGGCTAGATACAGTTCGCTGCGAAATAAAACAGCGTTTAGCAATTTCTTTTACTGGTGCAGCACCACCTCGCTCGCACAAAAAGTCAACTATCTTTCGCTGCTGATTTGAAAGATATTTCATCTTATCCTGATAGTACGGCGTGAGGCTATCCAGCATTTCCATGAACGGTTCTACCAATTTATCTAGCGATTCAGGAGTCATCAGAAAAGCCGAAAAAACAATATAGACGCGAGGACTGCCACCAGAAAGGTAATGCACAACTTTAATGCGATCGCGCCCTGTTGGACTTTGAATAAAAGATGCTAATTCACTATTCCCTTTTAACTTGGCAATATGATTTAATAAAGCTACAGCATCATCGAGCTTAAACTCATCTAATTCATGTAAATCAAAAAAACCATAAAAAGGATTATTAGAGAGCTTGACTCCATCAAACAAGCTTTGTGATGTTGCCAAAATTGTCAAAAATGAATAATTTTGAATATACGCCCTCAACTGCTTCTGGCCGAAATCCCCCAACCCGCTAAATACGTCCTCTAAATTTTCGACAATCAACAACAGCACCCGCTTGCCAACAAAGTCTCTCAGCAATTCTGCGGCCTTAAATTCAGCTTGCTCCGGCGACAAATCATAAAGCTTTTCAACATCATCATGTAACTCAGCTTGATATGCTGCCGGATATTCTTTAGCAATTGCCCGGAATATTCCCCGCAATAAATCCAAAAAAGACGCAATCCCCCATTCCTCTTCCTGCAGCCACGCAATTAGCAATTTATCCTGCAAATCTTCCATCTTAGCAACGCGATGATAAATCAGGGAAACCAAGTGCGTTTTGCCAATACCCCGCGGCCCTATTAGTAGTTGAAAATGCTTGTTATCTGTTAGGGCGCTCACCCGAATTAGCTCTACTAAATGTTCTGCCAGTGCGTGACGCTGTACTAAGATAGCTTCCAGGGTTTCTGGTGACATCAAGCTAGGAGTAAATCGAGAGATAAATGTATTTTTCATAATATCTATTGGGTTTAACTGGTTCCCCCGCTGTGCCTGGGAACCTATATCTAGAGGCTCTGCCTCGTCGGTTGCGGAGGAAAACAGGAGGCAGAGCCGCCGGATCAGCGTCCCCAGGCAGAGCCGGGAAGGAGAAAATGCTTGTTAGACAAGGCTTTTAGAATTTATACGTCTAATTTACCATATGTTATAAAAACATATACGTTTAATTTACCATATGTTTAAAAAAATATGCCCTAGTTTGGGCAGGATATTTGTGGTATATTTTTCAAAGCAGTGTTAGACTGCCCTTAACAAGCAAACAAGCGCCCCTAGCTGTAACTAGAGACGCTTTCGATCGCTTGTTTTTTTCAGAGCGACTGGCTGCCACCAGAAACGCTCGTCAAGTTCCCATTTTTATGGTCTTTGTACAGACCAAGGAGTTTATATGTCTGATTTTAGCACCAACCAACTCATTCTGGTTTCTACGGCTCCAACTGATTCGGCAACACCGCCTGAAACTGGAGGTTTCATGCCTTTACTGATGTACGGAGGAGTTGCAGTAGCCGTGATTATTGCAATGGCTTACTTTTCCCAAACTTTGCTCAACTCGATTACTCAGTTGACCAAAACCCTGAACAAAAAACACAAATAATCACTGGTTTCCTGGTTCCCCGGCTCTGCGTGGGAACCGAGTTCCAGAGGCTCTGCCTCGCAAGTCTTAGACTCGCGGCAGGCAGAGCCTCCAAATCTGCGTCCCCAGGCAGAGCCTCGGAACAATAAAAAATATAAAAAATATTCCTTAAGACTTGTTACAATACACAAAACTTCATACTTTCCCCAACACTGGATGACCTTTTTCAACGCCTCCGAACCCCTAATCCGCTGCAAACAGGAACATCTCGACGTACAAGACCGCGAAGGCCTGTTGCAACTCCGCTGGCAAATTGGAAATATTACTCTTTTCTCAGGACTTTATACCCGCATCGACCAAACTTTTCTGCTTTGGGGTTTGGTGACAGGGGGGATTTTTTTTACCGCTCAGTTTTTCCCCATCAGTTGGAGCTTTCAGGCGATTCTGTGGTCAACTTTGACTTTAGTTGGCACTGCGGTAATGGCTGTTTTGACTTTGTTTTGGGTAAGAGTCGAGCGTGTTAGCTGGATTCTTTACTCTTGGGCGATTTTGATGATAACTGGTTTGGTTCTGACCGATTGCAGTATTTTTGCCGGTTGGGGAGGTTTGTTGCTGCACCTTTGCGATTTGTGGTTGGGGTTGAGCGCGATCGGCTATTTGTTGACGGGACTCGGTTTGCGATCGCGCACTTTTATCGCGATCGGACTAACTCATTTATTTAGCATCCCTTTATTAACTTTTGTTGCACCTTGGCAATATCTAACCACAGGAATAATTATGGCGGGCTGTTTGTTGTTATTGTCCGAATTGCAGTGGGATATGCGATCGCCGATCGACAATAGTTTGCTAAGCGCAGAACAGAAAGAATTTAATAGAAGTCAACAGCAACTGCGACAGAGTGGCGCGATTGTATCCAAATAAATCACAAATGTAAAGAATTCTGTACGAGTGCTGACACTTTCCACAAATCGTACACAATAGTAAAGATACAGCATAAATAAAAAACAAACTTTAACCAGAACAGGTGTTTTGCTGTTTTACCTGTGAATCGCCAACATTAGGGGAACGGTGTCCGGGAGGCGACTGGCTAACAATGCTGTACTTGCGACCATAAAAGTTAATTCCGGTTGAGAGTAGTTGTTAAAACAAAAAAAGTGGTGCAGGGTTTTTACCGTTTCCCCTGCTTCGCAGTCTCTGAGGAGAGGCTAAACCCTCTACTAGAACAGCCCGACGAGATTGACACAGGTTTTGACAGTTGCTCAGACCGATTTTTGAGTTCAGTGTTTAAGAAAATTGAGGAAATGCTCGCTGACGAGCATTGCAGGACTTAGGATTAAATAAGTCCTGCTTTAGTTTAGAAAATTTAAGTTCTGTTTTACTCTGACGTGCGTTTTCGCAATATTTCCCTTACTTCCATTAAAATCTGGCCCAACATATTTTTGCCGCTGCCATCTTTACCGCAACCCCAATAGTAATCAACAGGGGAATTTTCGACTATTTCCTCATCGCCAGTAGCGAGTAAAATTTCTCTAATTTCAGGATGAGTTTCAAATTTGCGGAGTACGGCTTTTCGCATGATATCATCTTTTACTTTTTCCCAATCTTTACGGAGGGGACGAGAGCGATCGCGTCCCATTTTTGCGGCATCTTTCGGTGTTTTTGCGTGGCGAATTTGGTCACAATGAGCCGTTTTGGGAAACTTTTGTGCTTGAAAATAATGCTCAGTAGTTGGCCAATATTCTCCGTCTAACTCGAATCCATGACTGGAAAAATTAGAAAAACAGCCGTATTCGCTGGCAGTGGTGTAGAAGTAGATAGCCATAAAGTCTGCGATTTCAATTTCGTTAATAATCTTGGTTCAGCGTCAGTTTTACCTCTGTGGATTATCCACTATCTTCAACCGCAAATCAATAGTTTCAAGATAGGAACCGATGTAAGACAGCAGGGCATAGATAAATACGATCACCCCTACCATTTCCAAAATTTCCTCAACAGAAGCCATCAAACCGTAGATCAAGTTTCGCTGGCCAACTGCATCTGCATAATAGCCACAAACCATTTCCATGCCAAGTGCTCCACCGACATATATACTGCCGGCCAGTAAAAAGAAATCCCTTGTTTTTCGGGGTAAGTGCCGGAGAAACTTGAGATAAGCCAGCGCAGTAACCGCAACAAAAATCGCCCCCGGAATTACCCAAATGAAGTAAAAAATTCCCCCTAAATCCAGTGCTTTTCGCAAGTCGTTAATAATTAATATTTCGTGCAAACTCAAGATTTCATCTACAGAAAAAAATACAAAGATGAACCCCAGCGCTTTCCAGTGCCCAAAATACCGATCGCCCTGCTTCTTCTTAGCACTAGCAATAATACCTAGCAAAATCGCGCAAAACAGCAAAGTAAATGACGAGTACCACGAAGGATAATTTATTTCTCTGTCTAAGTTAAACAAACTAATCCAGCGTTCTTGATAGTTAAAACCGTAGCGCAGAACTTGTACGATGCAACCAGCAACAGCAAAGAAGAGCACCCAAATGCTGAGAGAGAAAGCCACTCTCTTCGGCGAAACAGAAATAATGAACTTCATCAAGTTTTTGATAAACTAGAACAAGCAAAATCAAACTATAAAGTAAAAAGTTACAAATCGCAAGAGCGGCGCAATCCGCCCCCTCGGATTTTTATCTACAAAAAATCACCAATCACTGACAATGCACGTTCAAATTGAAACTTTCACTGTCCGCAAGCGGTTTGCCCTTACCATCAGCCGCGGTACAACAGCCCAAAGTACCAATTTATGGGTGAAGCTAGAACACGAAGGCATCGAAGGCTGGGGAGAAGCTTCGCCGTTTTCCACAGGTTCTCGGCCCCAAACTACCGAAAGTCTGCTAGCGGCATTGCAGGAAGTTGCACCGCTGCTAGAAAAGTTTACTCCGTTCGATCGCCAAAAAATCGAACAAGTATTAACAGAGGTCAAGTTACCCTCAGCCGCCCGCGCCGGCATCGACATGGCAATGCACGACTGGCTGGGCAAAAAAGCCGGCTTGCCGCTGTGGAAAATGTGGGGATTAGATCGATCGCGCATCGTCCCCACCTCCGTCACAATCGGCATTAATTCGCCGTCTGGTGCAAGAGAAAGAGTGCGCGATTGGTTGGGTAAAGATCCAGCAGGTATCAAATACCGCGCCGTCAAAGTTAAATTAGGAAATTCCGCAGGAATCGAAGCCGACAAAGCTATGTTAATAGCAGTGCTAGACGAAGCACCAGCTAACATTCAAATCAGTGTAGATGCTAACGGCGGTTGGAGTTTAAAAGATGCAGCCCAGATGTGTTGCTGGCTGGAAAAATACAAGATAAATTATGTAGAACAGCCGCTTTCACCCGTCGCCGATATGGATGAATTCTCAGAACTGTACCGTCAATCGCCCCTGCCAATTTTTGCTGATGAAAGTTGCTTTAATAGTTCCGATATATCCAAGTTAGCCCACTGCGTCCACGGCATCAATATCAAAATGATGAAGTCAGGCGGATTGACCGAAGCAATGCGGATGATTCACACAGCAAAAGCCTGCAATTTACAAGTAATGTTCGGCTGCTATTCAGATAGCGCGATCGCAAATACAGCAGCAGCACAACTTTCGCCACTAGCTGACTATTTGGATTTGGACAGTCACTTAAATTTATTAGACGATCCTTTCACTGGTGCGATCGTCGAAAATGGGTGTTTGCTGCCAAACGGGCGATCGGGATTGGGAGTGCGGCGAATTGACATTGTAGAATAGAAGTATCGCTCAAAACACATCTGGAGATACTATGATGCCAGTGGAATCAATAGGAGAGCAAATTGATAGAGAAGCCAAGCTTTTCTTTGAAGAACACCAGCCACCGACTGATTTAATTTTTGATGATGGTGCAGAAATGGAAAGCAACCGCCACCGTATAGCAATGACCGTTTTAATCCGTTCCTTAGAACAAGGTTTAGCTAACCGGAACGATTTTTTTGTCGGTGGCAATATGTTTATTTATTACAGCGCTAAACAAATTCGCAATCAGGATTTCCGAGGCCCAGATTTTTTCGCTGTGTTGGGTGTTGACAGCAATACTTCCCGACAAGGCTGGGTAGTTTGGGAAGAAAACGGACGTTACCCGGATGTCATTGTGGAACTGCTGTCGCCGTCAACGGCAAATCAGGATACAGGCAAAAAAAAGGATATTTACGAGCAGGTTTTTAGAACTCCTGATTACTTTGTTTTCGATCCTTTCGAGCCGAATTCTTTGCAAGGATGGCGTTTAGATGCCACCCTGCGTTATCAGCCGTTAGTTCCCAACGAGCGGGGTTGGCTGTGGTGCGAAACGTTAGGTTTTTGGTTGGGTACTTGGGAAGGAATTGTCGATCGAGAAACAGCAATTTGGGTGCGTTTTTTCGATGAATCTGGCAATTTAGTTTTGTTGCCGGAGGAAGCCGCTCAACAACAAGCCGAAGCCGCTCAACAGCAAGCGGAACAGGAACGGCAACGAGCCTCGCGACTAGAGGCCAGATTGCGAGAATTGGGAGAAGATCCGAATGATCTTACCCTGAACCCAAATCACAGCTAACACCCAACCGATTTTAGATTTTAGATTTTAGATTTTAGATTGAAGCTAAAATCTAAAATCGCCCATCTCAAAAGTAAATCAATGACTAAAAACTATCCGATCAAAAATGGCAAAGTTGCAATCCTGCTGCACGAGGGCATTCTCGGTTCTTCTGGCAAAACAGGTTTAGCATTTTTGCGCTACAGCGAAGCAGAAATTGTAGCAGTAATAGACCGCCAATGTGTCAGTCAATCTTTACCTGAATTAACTGGCATTCCTCAAGAAGTACCGATAGTTGCTTCCGTTGCAGAAGCACTGCAATTTGCGCCGGATATTCTGCTAATTGGTATCGCTCCTTCCGGCGGTGTTTTGCCTGCGGAATGGCTGCCAGAAATTAATCAAGCGGTAGCAGCAGGTTTGTCAGTTGTCAACGGTTTGCACGCGAAACTTGCACCTTTGATAACAGTTCCGTTAACCGAAAATCAATGGATTTGGGACGTGCGTCAGGAACCGAAATCTGTCGGTGCGATCGCCTCTGCCGCCGCCACTAAATTAAGTTGTCGCCGCGTATTAACTGTCGGCACAGATATGAGCGTTGGCAAAATGTCAACCAGTCTGGAACTCAATCGCACTTGCTTGCAGCGGGGTTGGCGTTCCAAGTTTTTAGCAACCGGACAAACGGGTTTAATGATCGGAAATGAAGGCATTCCTTTGGATGCTGTGCGAGTTGATTTCGCGGCTGGTGCTGTCGAACAAATGGTGATCAAATTGGGTTCTGAATGCGATATTCTGCACGTAGAAGGGCAAGGTTCGCTATTGCATCCGGGTTCGACGGCGACTCTGCCGCTGTTGCGGGGTTCGCAGCCAACTCACTTAATTTTAGCCCACCGAGCCGGACAAACTAGCATTCGCAATCACCCCCACGTATCGATTCCCAGGTTATCAAAAGTGATTGAATTGTACGAAATGGTTGCTGCTGCTGCGGGTGCTTTTGCAGGGGGAAAAGTGAGGGCGATCGCCCTCAACACTCATCACTTAAATGAGGCAGATGCGCTGTTAGCAATAGCTGAAGTTCAAGCAGAAACACGATTGCCTTGTACCGATCCGGTAAGGTTTGGCGCGAAGGTTTTGTGGGAGGCGATCGACAATTGATATGCTACAATCAACACCAACTACAAAATAAATACATAAAACAATGACACAAAGCATTCAAGCAAAAACACTGACCCTGCATGAGGTCAAAACAAAATTTAACTTCCAACTTTGTGAAGACGAGCAATTCTTCCGGGAGTGGATTGACGATTTACCTGAAATTACTGATGAAGAAAAGCGATATTTAGACAAAGTAAAGGCTGGCTATACTAACAGTGCCAACCACTCCATGATAGAAGATACCGTGAAAATGGTGGTACTTGCTCCATTGCTATTTTTAGCAGATTTATACCTGAATCCCTTTCATATAGAAGCCGAAAAATCGGTGGAACTTGTCACCGTGGATGAAGGTATACTTGTCAGAGGAAGTATTGATGTTCTGCTTTTAATTGAATCTTTTTGGGTGGTTGCGCTCGAAGCGAAGCGAGCACAATATTCCGTTGAAGCTGGACTTCCTCAGTTACTATTTTATATGCTGAATGACCCCAGTCCAGAACAAGTAACCTTTGGGCTTTTGACAAATGGCAGCAGTTTTCGATTTATCAAAGTGACCAAACGAGACATACCGCAGTATGCCGTGTCTAAACTTTTCGATATTGGGAGTCAAGGAAACGAACTTTACGAAGTTTTTCGCATTTTGAAGCGACTAGCTGGTATAATTGCGAGTAACACATCTTCTACTTAAATACATAATAAGGCTGTGGACAACTCAAACTAAACGAGACAGCCAACAAAAATCACAATGAATGAAAATTCTTTGGAGTTGCCGTCTGAATGCGCCATCCGCCCAGCATCAGCTCAAGATATCAAATCAATTAGAAAGTTAGTGTGGAGCGCAAGACTCGATCCAACTCAGTTGCGCTGGGAGCAATTCTGGGTCATCGAATGCGAGGGAAAATTGGCAGCTTGCGGGCAGTTGCGGAACTTTGCGGGCGTGCAAGAATTAGGCAGTTTGGTGGTAGCGAAAGATTGGCGCGATCAAGGTTTGGGAAGCTACCTCACAAAATATTTAATTCAACAAGCTACAGAACCGCTATATTTAGAATGTTTGGGAAAGCGACTCGCATCATTTTATACTCGCTTTGGCTTTGTAGAAGTTTCTGTACAAGAATTGCCGCAGTCGCTTAAATTCAAGTTCGGTTTGTCTCATTTAGCTAAAACTTTATTCAGAATTCCTGTAACAATTATGCAGTATCAAGCAGCTTGTCTATAATTATGACTTTTATGAATTTAAGATTCTGAATTTATGAATGGATTTTAAGTTCGACCTGTTCAATAATTGGATAACAGGGTGCGATCGACCTGCATCGATCAAAAACTCCTACCGCCTCCTGATATCTGCGTCAGTCTCGATCGCCTATTGTCTATGCCTAAATAGGTAGGTACAAATCAATATCGCATGGGGAGGGTGGGTGAGTTGCCAAGTTTACTTGCTTATATCATAGATCCGCTTACAGGCCCCTAATGGTGCACAGGGTGTCAGAAACCGGGTTTTTAGGGGTTTGGTGCGTAAGTCACGGACTAGATATTTATGGATATTCCGGATTGGGCGATCGAGACTGCGTAAGTTCATAATTCACTGTTGGCGGTAGTCCAGTTGGCTATATTGGCACAGCTACCAGCCTGATATTTAGGCAGCAACCTTTGCAAAATCGTTGCAGGCAGGGGGGAAAGTGTCCTGTGCCAGTACCAGACTCGGAAAGTGGACTGGCGATCGCACCAAAGACATTGGACTCCTGGCAAATTAGTAAGTGTAAAGCAAGTGAGTCACAACCCAATCAAAAAATTCAACCCAAAAATTAAACCCAAAAATTACAGATATTCACAGCAGCAGTAATGCGGAATCAGAGAATCTCTAATGTAGCTAACAACATCTACCCTTGAGGTAAATCCCACCAACTGCTCAACCATGAAATCCGTAATTCAATACCTCGGAATTACTGGATTTATACTCCCCGCAACCGCTTCTCAAATCCCCTCAACATTTCAAAAAATCTTGGCCTTTTATCCTGATAAAACTACGGAAGGCAAGAACAATGAAATATCAAGGCAATCAATCAATCTTAACCTAGGAAATGCAGCCTCTCAAATAGCATAAACAGACAATTACACATCCATATATTTTAACACCACAGGAGTAAATATCATGTTCAACGTAGTAAAAGCTTTCGGCTCGATTTTCTCTACCCAAGGATACAGCACAGCTAACAATATGCTCATCAAAAATTACGTCAACACCAATTTCCACTACTTCAACGAAGAAGCTGTCGTCGATGAATCGATTTACCCGAATCAAACAGGTCGCGTCCGCTTCCAAGGTAGCTGGTGGCCCGCACGTTGCGATCGCCAAATCACCCTCACACCGGGAGACACCGTTTTTGTCATCGGCGTTGACAACATCACTCTGTTAGTTTCCCTCGCTCCCGCAGACTAAATCAGAGCATGAACGACCAGGAAATGCAACCTTTTAAATAGCATCAATAGGCGATTAAACTTCCATATATTTTAACACAAAAGGAGTCAACAAAATGTTTAACGTAATAAAAGTTTTCGGTTCAATTTTTTCTACTCACACCTACAGCACCGAAAACAATATGTTAATCGACAACTACATCAACACCAATTTTAACTATTTCAACGAAGAAGCAGTGGTTGATGAATCGATTTACCCGAATCAAACAGGTCGCGTCCGCTTCCAAGGTAGCTGGTGGCCCGCACGGTGCGATCGCCAAATCACCCTCACACCGGGAGACACCGTTTATGTCATCGGCGTTGACAACATCACTCTGTTAGTTTCCCTAGCTCCTGCAAACTAAACTAGAACTCGCTCTAAACCTGTTCACGGTCAGAACCCCGACTTCTTGAAGAAGTCGGGGTTCTGACTATTATGTTTTTTAGTGGCAATTTGGCGATCGCTTCCACTCAACACCTGACGCAAGAGAGCAATATCTGCCTCAGTTTATTTGCCAGTAGAAATATGGAAGATCGCGCTACCATAAAATGGCATTTTTGAGAGCTTGTTTGTTGAGGCGATCGCGGAGTTGAGATTCGCTACTTTCTCCGCTGACTGCTGCTTTTTCTGATGCCTTAGCGATCGGCGGTAGTGGTTCGAGCAGTTTGGCTTGAGCTTCCTGAATTGAAGGGTAATTTTCAGCCCAGGATGAAATCGCTTCTGAAAGGACATCGATCTCATCGAATAAGGGTTCAATTAGCTGGGCTAGTTCGGTTAATTGTTCGGCCGAGAAGAGCGATCGCTGCTGAGTTAATAGTTCGATAAACGAGTCGATATTTTGTTCGGGGAGTGACATCGATTCCCGTTGGATTTTGTTAATTGTTTGGCGAACAAATTCGAGAGACAAATCTAATAAGTGCGCGATCGTCTCTAAATTCATTCCAAACGCTATCATCCGACGAATGGCTTCTAACTTCGCCTGCCGCTTACCTTGTTCGAGTCCTTCTTCTAAGCCTTCTTGCTTGACTTCCTGATAAAATCGAGTTTGTCTGAGTTCGCTTAAATTAAACATGGCGGCAATTTACTCGCGGCTTTTCTCGGGAAGTTTATAGACGATAATTGTTTCGATCAGGTTAATTAAATCGCGTTGAACGGTTGGATCGGACAACTGTTGTCGGGCCATTGCGATCGACTGCCGTGCTTGTTCTGCTGCTGTCTCTGCTGGCTCGATTACCAGTTTAACAACTTTGACTCCCAGCGATCGATCTGCGGCTTCTGGCAATTCATCGAGGTAAATCCGTTGGACGCGCTGACTGGTTAAGAGCTCCTGAAATTGCAGCATCTGTTCGTGTTCGATGCGGCGATTGGGATAGATGACAACGACGCGCCAAGGATTGAGTGGTTTGTATTGTCGCAGATAGAGAAAGAGTTCGCCAAAGATGCGGTAGTACAAGTCGGCATCGGGTTGAAACTGAACTTCAGCTAAGTAAAATGGTTTTTCAGGTTCTTCGGTTTTGGGGAGAAATAACCCGTCGATGCGGAATGCGAGTTGTTTGATTTCGCGGGAGGTGAATTCATAGGCGGCGGCTTCGTCTGGAGAACGATCGATCAGTTCAAAGAAGAAGCTGGGAAATTCCTGAAACAGGCTGTAGAAAATGGTGTCTGTTTTCATGAGTTGTCGATGCGAATCGATGACTTGTGACGAGGGCTTTCATCATAATCTGCTTTCATACTTGCTAGCTTTCCTAATCCAAGCGAATGCGACGAGAAAAACTGCCCAAACCAAAAATTTTTATGAGATCCTTCTGCAACCAAGAGTAAGCCAAAGCCGTGGCAGGAATGTGGCGAAAAAAATTGTCGTCAAAATTACCGTCGTGAGGCACATTTCTTATCCATATAGCTGAATTCGGACGTAACAAGCTTAGTTGTTTGGAAGCAAAATCTATCTGGCCTCTGTGAGTTTCAACAAGAGGGAGATAATGTTCGTTAATAGCTATTTCAATCTCATTTTGTGCATTTTCGGGTAATGGTTCTAGGAACCAATCAAATAGGAACCAATCAAAGTATGGAGGACTGCCAAAAGGTCCGGGATTGGGAGGAGATGGTGAAATCTCGCCCACAAGACGAGCTGGTAACATTGGTGCTATCCCCAGTCCCGGAATTAGTTGCTTAAACCAGGTATTAACAATTAACTGGTAAGCATCAAGCGCCCCTTTGTAAACCTTTTCTGCACGAATACGCAGTCGCTCTAGACTGTACTCTTGACCACGCGATTTACACTGAGTTGGATTGAAATTAGGCCAAGGATTGTGCAATGCAGACTCACCCAAACTCTGAAGACGGTTGACCTCTTTTCTGAGTTGCTTGAGATAGTATTGTTGTTCCTTCATTCTAAAAGAATTGCCTATATCTGGCAGAATAACGTAGCAATTCAACTTAGCTTGTGCTTCAATTTCGGAGAGAGTTTCCTCAATTTGTACTAGGGGAACTTCATCAAGTTCCCACCACTTGAGTGTGGTCAACTTAAAATTTGGTCGATATTTGACAATGGCAAGTGCTGCTCGCCACGCAGCTTCGCGAATGAGTGGTTCGCTATCAACTAACAATGTAGGGGATTCTAGTTGTCGTGAAAGGTTTTTGACGAGTTTATCGAGTGTCCAACGCCAAGCCCAAGCTGACTCATGTCCGGGTCGGGAAGTCATGACCCTCGGCCATTTGTACCGCTCCTGCGAGTCAGACCAATTCAAATCCAGGGGCAAATCAACTACGTTTTGTAAATTCTCACTACCTTCATACCAGGCGACTTCGATTCTCGTGCCATGTGTCCGCACACCAAGGGGTTTAACTGTACCATCTTGCCGGATTGGAGCGATGAGTTCAGCCAAGGAACCAATTCCTTCGATCCAAGCTTGCATTGCTGTTTGAATTTGCTGTCCGCACTTGCGGGGTGATGGCAGCGATACCTGTTCATCTCCCCAACGTGTAGTTCCCTCGCGCACAATTTCGGCAGCAAATGCAGGGTATTTTTTCGCGATCGGCACTAATAGTTTTGACACTAGCTCGTGACCAAAAGTTGCTGTAGCAATCGTCAGAGGATATCGCCAATTCTCTAGTTGCTGAGGATCGCTGACAAAATTTTCTACCTTCAATGGGTCGTCTGCTAAGCTTTGCGCTGCAAACCACTCAGTTAAGATTGGCAAAGGGAAGGAAATTATTCCTCTGGAACGCTCAACAACCAACCTAGAATCTAAAAGTGGCTTGAGTGCATCTTTTGTAGGTGCAACATCAGTAGCGCGAATCCGATCGCCTCCACACTCGACGGACAACATTGCCAGTCGTTTCAGCAGTCGATCGCAATTCCTGCGGTCTGCATTTACTTGTTCTAGTGCGTCTTCGACAAGCCACGATAATAGCTCTCCTTTTGAGCGCGGAGCTTTCTCATCCGCCCTCCCCAGATACCTCGCTACAATTAGGGCAAACAGAGGACGGCGAATAGCATCTCTGATAGATTCAGTCCAACGCGAACAAACCATCGCAGTCATTTGCAGTTTGGAAACTCTTTCTACCAGGGAATAGGCTTGCGCTTCAGACAACAAGGGGACTAGGATTTTCTCTTGAACATCATCGGTATATCGAGTTGGCCTGCTGGTAATGATTACAGTCGTGTTGTCCCATCCCTCAACGAGACGATGAGTTTCGCTGAGAACTTGACTGGCAAGTCTGGTTTCTACTTCATCGAGTCCGTCAAGCATCACGATCGCACCTTGAGTTTTGGGATTGCCCAAGCCATCGGCAGCAGCTTCTACAGCTTTTTTCAGGGGTCTTTCCTGCTGCCATTGCCACGATTCCAGGTAGACAGGTATAGCAGCATTTGGATTTTCCTGTGCTTGTTGGATTGCTTGCTGAAAGAGACGTTGTGCAATTAATGTCTTGCCAATGCCCAATTCTCCAACCACAAGACTCACTTTTCCTGGTTTAAGTCTCAGATTGGAGGGAGGCGATCCAATTGAAAGATCATCAGCAAGACTCTCAGCTTCCTCTTGGCTGGAGACAGCAATCCGAAAGCGCTCTATGCACCATGCTCTGGATTCTTGCTTCAGTTCCTCTAAACGACTCAGGCGACGATCGTACTCCGCAGGCAGATTTGACGGTGAACTCGGTGGTTTGCGTTTCTGTCGCTCCTCTAAATAGCGCCGTAACGCCTCTTTCTTCACAGGACCGGGATCGTTGATTCCAAACTTTTTGTAAACCTCTGTCAGCCGGGTAGTAACAGCGCCTTCACTTATCTCAAGCTCATTGGCAATTTGCACCTTATTTTTATCTTGACTGCATAGCAGTAAAAAAACATCTATCTGAGAGTTAGTCAGCTTTTTTTCGTTAGCGATTTCGGTTAAGAAGTCATGAGGAAATTGCATTACAGGCAAATCGGTGAAGGCTACACACATAGTTTAGCTACTTTTTTTCCGGCTCAAGCTTAAGTAAGGCTAAGTAAGCCCAAGTCAGCTAAGAAAGCTGAACTAACTCTGAAATCCAGTTGCTGCAATGGATTTAAGCATTCAAAAAAGGTGATCCTAATGTCTGACTCCAACAAAAAGAAATGGCTCAAAGTCATCGAATTTAGCGTAGTGGGTATTGCCACCTGGCTCAATCCTCACGCGGGATTTCTGCTCTTTCTGCTCCGGCTGTGCTTTCAAATTCTGGCTGCGTTGCAGAAAGATGAGGTGAGTGAAACAGACAAGGACGAACGACCAACCCGGTGCTTGCGTTCGCGCAACCGATCCTATGGAGAGGGAGACATCACAAGGCGGCGATCGCTTCCTTATACTCCAGTTCAGTCCACCAAGCAGTAAAAGTTAAGTTAGTCTCATGATTTGTGGATGCGATCGCTACTCAAACTATCGAGCGATCGCTCCAGAACCCTTTTGTTACAATCAAAGCAATTCCCATCTTCACATTACCGAAGTATGCAAATTATTCTAGAAGTCCCCGATCGCCTCGGCGAACAACTGCAACAACTGGGCGATCGCCTCCCAGAAGCCCTCGATCGCGCACTCCAGGAACTCACCCCCCCAGAAACCATCCCCTACCAAGACGAGCTCCAAATCGTCGCACTGCTTGCCAGTCAACCCAGCCCAGAAGTCATCCTCGCTATCCGCCCCACGCCTGCATTGCAAACCCGCATGAGCGAATTGCTCGATCGCAATAAATCCGGCACTCTCTCGCGATCGGAAGAAGTCGAACTCGATCGATACTTGCTCCTAGAACATTGGGTACGCTTAGCCAAAGCTCATGCTTACAAACACTTACAGATAGCAGCATGAGTTATGTACCAGCCACTTTGCGTCGGTTAGTGACTCAACGCGCCGGAGAGCAATGCGAGTATTGCCGATTTCCCCAAACGGCTGCACTTTTCGCCTTTGAAATGGAACACATTATTGCCGAAAAACATGATGGCATCACCGTCGTGGAAAACCTAGCGTTATCGTGTCCTTGCTGCAACCGTTTCAAAGGAACTGACCTCGGTTCGATCGATCCTGAAACACAACAGCTAACCCCCTTTTTTAATCCCCGTCTCCAGAAATGGTCAGACCACTTTCGGTTAGATAAAGGAACCATTGTCCCACTGACTCCGCAAGGGCGCGTAACCGCTAAAATTCTCCAATTTAACCTCCCAGAACGCATCCTCGAACGCGAGCAACTCATCACTAGCGGAGAATATCCACCACCCTATCCACAAACAACATGATGGCTCTTTTCCCTCGCAGTAGGGATCGATCAATCTAGAAAATATTGCTATTATCGATCGCAATAACTCGATCGATATAATATACCTGAAAAAAGAACTTAAATATCCACCGATAAATGGTTTATTTCAATAAACCGTGCCTTGAGTATGCTTAAATAAGCTTAGACACTCGCTAAGCATATTTAAACCAGTGAACTTTCAATCAGTCATTGCCACCTTAAACAAATTCTGGAGCGATCGAGGATGCCTGATCGCCCAATCCTACGACACAGAAAAAGGTGCAGGAACCATGAATCCCCACACCTTTCTCAGAGCAATCGGCCCCGAACCTTGGTCTGTCGCCTACATCGAACCCTGTCGCCGCCCCACCGACGGACGCTACGGCGAAAATCCCAACCGCTTCCAACATTACTATCAATATCAAGTTTTAATTAAACCCTCTCCTCCCAACATCCAAGACATCTATTTAGACTCCCTCAGAGCATTAGGAATTAGCCCAGAAGACCACGACATTCGCTTCGTAGAAGACAACTGGGAATCGCCCACCCTCGGAGCTTGGGGCGTCGGCTGGGAAGTCTGGCTCGACGGCATGGAAATCACCCAATTTACCTACTTTCAACAGTGCGGTAGCATTGACTGTCGCCCCGTCTCCATTGAAATTACCTACGGACTAGAACGCCTAGCAATGTATCTCCAAGAAGTCGATGCCATGACGAAAATTCAGTGGAAGGATGGCATCACTTACGGCGACGTTCACCTGCAAGGAGAAATAGAACAGTGTACTTATAACTTTGAAGCTTCCAATCCCGAATTGCTGTTTACTCTATTTGGCTTGTACGAGCAAGAAGCCGAACAATTGACCAAAAAAGGATTGGTTTTGCCTAGTCTTGATTATGTGCTAAAATGTTCTCACACTTTCAATTTACTCGATGCTAGAGGTGTGATTTCGGTAACGGAAAGAACCCGCTACATCACAAAAATTCGCAATTTGGCGCGGCGAGTGGCTCAGCTTTATTTGGAACAGCGCGAAAAGCTGGGTTTTCCTTTAGAAAAAGCTGTAAAAGTTTGAGTTTGAGTTGGATTGTAGGGCGGGCATCTTGCCTGCCTTAAGAACGGGCAAAATGCCCGTTCCACAAAGAGTGAGTTGGATTGGGGAGTGGGCATCTTGCCTGCCTCGAAAACGGGCAATATGCCTGTTCCACGAAAGCCATATTTTTAATTAATTAAATGCCTAATTATTCGGAAAATAATACAGAAACAAATCCTCAACTGCGAATTGATAATGTTAGTTTAAAAACACCGATCGCCTCAAGTCATTTGTTGGAAAATATATCATTTCAGGTAGACAAGGGATCTCGCGTGGCAATTGTTGGCCCTTCAGGTGCCGGCAAAACAACGCTGTTGCGACTGCTAAATCGGCTCAGCAGTCCCACCAGCGGCTCGATTTATCTGGAAAATACAGAATATCGCCAAATACCTGCGATCGAACTCCGCAAACAAATCACCCTCATCCTGCAAGAATCCAAGCTTTTGGGAATGTCGGTGCGAGAAGCATTGGCTTATCCTTTGAAGCTGCGGGGCGTCAATTCATCAAACATTGCTGAGAGAATTAGTGGGGCGATCGAACAACTGCATATACCCCAAGAATGGCTCGATCGCAGCGAATTCCAGCTTTCCACAGGCCAAAAACAGCTCGTGGCGATCGCCCGCGGCATCATCCTGCAACCAAAAATCTTGCTTTTAGACGAGCCAACATCCGCCCTAGACGCAGGAAAAGCCGCCCACCTTTTGGAAGTATTGATACAGCTAACAAACGGCCAAACCACCATTGTAATGGTAAACCATCAATTAGAATTAGCCGAGCAATTTAGCACGCGAATTCTGCATTTACAGCGCGGAAAGCTCATCGAAGATTTGCCCTCTCATCAAATAAATTGGGTACAACTGCGGCAAAATTTAATCCAAGCAGAAGCTGAAGCCCAACAAGAATGGTGAAGATAAAAAATTGGAGGCAGAGCCTCTGGTGTAATTATTTTGGATGTTTTAACCGCAGAGGGCGCGGAGAAAGAGAGGAGATAAATAAAGAAAGAAAGTATTTTACAAATTGTTTAGGAAATTAAACCCATTTTTTGATAAAGTGGTCGGACTAAGTTTTTTAAAGCTGGCAACTGTTTGGTAAAAGCTATGGAGCCTAAAACACAAATTATACCTCCAATGATGACTGTATTGGGAGCGCCGATAGAATTTGCCAATCCGCCGGCAATTAAATTCCCAAACGGTGTCACTCCAAAAAAGGCCATCGTGTATATGCTCATCACTCTTCCGCGTTTGTCGTCTTCAACTATTGTTTGCAAAAATGTGTTTCCTCCTGCAAATTGCAAAATGAAACCAAACCCAACGAACAACATCATGATTAATGAGAGCCACAAGACGTGGGACAAACCAAAACCTATCAGTCCAAATCCCATAATTGCGGGTGAAATCGCAATCCATTTGCCGAGGCCAACTATACTTTGGCGCGAAATCAAATAAATCGCGCCCCCAAAGGCTCCGACTCCGGAAGCTGCCATCAAAAAGCCTAGTGTTTGTGGGCCGCCGTTTAGAATTTTGGTGGCAAAAATTGGGACGAGAACGGTGTGCGACATTCCGGCAAAACTTACTAATCCTAATAGCAGTAGAATTGCTCGAATCGGGGGAAACCCGAAGGCATAAACGAATCCTTCTTTTAATCTTTGTAAGGGTTTGGTATTAGTTGCTGCAATTTTACGGGCTTTGATCTGCATCGCTAATAAGCCTGCAATTACAGCAATGTAGCTGAGTCCGTCAATGAGAAAGCAATAACTTGGCCCGACTGTAGCTATTAGCAAACCTGCAATTGCTGGGCCGATTAATCGGGCGCCGTTGAACATCGAAGCGTTGAGGGCGATCGCATTTGCTAAATCTTCTTTCTTTTCTACAAGTTCGGGCACAAAAGCTTGCCGTGCCGGCGCGTCAAAGGCGTTAATTGCGCCTTGGAAGAAACTCAGTACCATGATCTGCCAAATGTTAACGACTCCTGTTAGCGCTAAAAATGCTAGCGCTAAGGATTGAACCATTGCTAATATTTGAGTGGCAATTATGACTCGGTGGCGGTTCCAGCGATCGATTAAAACTCCTGCAAAAGGCAGTAAAATTAATGTGGGGATTTGACTTATAAATCCCACCACGCCGAGCATCCAAGGTGAATCGCTCAAATTGTAGACAAGCCAAACAGTAGCGACTTGCGTCATCCAATTGCCCATCAGTGAGATGCCTTGTCCTGCAAAAAACAGGCGATAATTTCTCGATCGCAGCGCTGGAGGAAGTTTTATTGTTTTGATTTTTGCTAGTAGATTCATGCAAGAGTACGGCTAGAGCAATCCTATTTGATTGGTAAACATTTTTTAGGGGTAGCGCCCCTGGGCTTACCCCTAATTAGCGAAGGGCAACCATCGGGGGACTGCCCCTAGACTCATTATTATGAATCATTGAGAATTGCGATATGAGCCGGAGGTTCTATTTTACAACTCCCGAAAACCCGGATTTGAGTATTGTTAAATTTTTGGCCGCAGCAAAACGATCGCAACAGTTAAATTTTTCTGTCGCGATCGCTTGACTAACGAGAAATTCCTTCCCCGAACCCTTCCCTCAATTAATGCTCAACAGCCAAGTGCCGAGGTAACGCAGCAAGGGAACATCCCCAGGGGTGCGGATGCGGACGTTGAAATGGTACATTCCGCCCGGAGATGGGTTTCTGACGTTGGAGAGTACAACCTCAACATTGTTGCCGGCGGCAATTGGTTCTGTGGGATAAATTTCTATGAAACGATTTTCTTTGTCCCAGATTACTTCTTGCAATTGGATTGTTTTGTCTTTGACGCGCACTTTAATGTCTTTTTGGTCGAATTCGCCTTTGTAGTAGTCGGGATAGGATATGTTCAGTTGGGCGATCGCCAAACTTACTTTTTTGGAAGGAATTCGCAGCCGATATCTATCGCCGCTCATCCCGGCTGTACCGTAATCCAAGCGATAGTTTAATTGGTTGGCGCGATCGGGGCCGCCGAAAATCGTCAATCCTGGCATGGACTGGGCTAAACTGATGGCGGGCAACCCAGTCACCAAGCAACCTGTAACCGCTAGTGCTGAAAATAATCGTCGCATAACAACTCCTCTAATTAAACTCTTGGTGAACCTTAAATATTGCTCGCCGAAATTTGCGATCGTGCCTACAATATATCGAATGTCTCAGCAATTTGATGAGGGCGAGCGACCGCCGGCTGAGGTCACTTTTTTTTTGCGTAATTTGTGCGTAATACTGATAACAGACATTCAAACTACAAAATTAGGCGACATAAAATTATATCATAATCGGCGGCAAACTTAACAATTTAGTGAATTTGAATGTATAAGATAAGTTAAAGATACGGGTCGAATTTGGGCGATCGGCTTTAGTATCAACGAGGGAAGTTTAGGGCAACGGCTGCTTCAATGTAAAGCAAGGCATGGGGCGATTAAAAATCGCACTTCAAGAAACCTGCGGAGGCAGGTTTTGTCTGTGCAGGCGCGGTTTCAACCGTCCTAGGAAGGCTTAAATAAGGAGAGTGTATGAAATTAGCGATCGCAAAAGAAATAGCAGCAGGGGAACGCCGGGTGGCTTTAGTACCCGACGCTGTAGCCAAATTGGTAAAACAAGGCGTCGAAGTTTGGGTTGAGGCAGGTGCCGGCGCAAAATCCTTTTTCTCGGATCTTGCTTACGAAGAAGCGGGAGCTCAGGTTGTCGCCGATACCGCTAGGCTGTGGGGCGAAGCCGATGTCGTCGTCAAAATCGGGGCGCTGCAAGAATCAGAAGTTCATCAACTCCGGGAAGGAGGCGTTTTCATCGGATTTTTGAATCCTCTGGGAAATCCAGCTTTAGTGCAGCGTTTAGCCGATCGCAAAGTAACGGCATTCAGCATGGAAATGATCCCGCGCACCAGCCGCGCTCAAAGCATGGATGCGCTGTCATCTCAGGGTAACGTTGCCGGTTACAAAGCGGTACTGATCGCAGCCGCAGCATTGCCAAAGTATTTTCCGATGCTGACAACGGCGGCGGGTACAATTCGCCCCGCGAAAGTATTGGTAATGGGTGTGGGCGTTGCTGGCTTACAGGCGATCGCCACGGCGCGCCGTTTGGGTGCGGTAGTCGAAGCCTTCGACATCCGCCCGGAAACAAAAGAACAAGTGCAAAGTTTGGGCGCTAAATTCCTCGATGTCGAACTCAAGGAAGAAACCGTCGCCGCCGGAGGCTATGCTAAAGAACTATCAGAAGCGGCTAAAGAATACACCCGCCAAGTGCTCACCCAACACGTCAGCGCTTCCGATGCAGTTATTACAACCGCTCAGGTTCCCGGCAGAAAAGCACCTATTTTAGTTACTAGAGAAATGGTTTCTCAAATGAAGCCCGGATCGGTAATTGTTGACCTCGCGGGCGAACAAGGCGGCAATTGCGAATGCACGGAAGCGGGGAAAGATGTTGAATGGAACGGCGTTAATGTCATCGGCCCGATTAATGTGCCCTCCTCGATGCCTGTCCACGCTAGCGAAACTTACTCGAAGAATATCTCCTCTTTACTTCAGTTGATGGTGAAAGATAAGGAACTCAATTTGAATTTTGAAGACGATATCATAGCTGGTGCTTGCGTTGCCCGCGACGGTGAGATTAGCAACCAGCGAGTTCGCGATGCTTTGACTGCTGAGGCTTCAGCAGTCAATAGTTAGGAAGGAGTCATTAGTCATTAGTCATTAGTCATTAGTCATTAGTTGTTGTTAATCCAATAACTAACAAGAACTAATGACTAAGAAACAATTGCCCGGTTCCTGCTGACTAATAACTACAGGATTGACGCATTAAGACCTACAAACCAGTTTTTTTACAAAAATACTTCGCGGTTGCCCGCAAATAAGGTAAGTAAAAAACCTGGTTTCTCAACACAGCGTGCGTAAGTTTTGAACTAACAACTAACAACTAATGACTAATGACTAATGACTAATGACTAATGACTAATTACCAATTACCAATTACCAATTGTTATGGCAGAAGGATTGATTGCAGGTTTAGTGGTGTTTACTCTAGCGTCGTTTGTGGGATTTGAAGTAATTAATAAAGTCCCGCCGACGCTGCACACACCTTTGATGTCGGGTTCCAATGCGATTTCGGGAATTGCCGTTTTAGGTGCAATTCTGATTTCTGGCCAAGGCAATGTGACTGTTACTTCGATTTTGGGGACGATCGCGATCGCCCTGGCCACAATTAACGTTGTCGCCGGTTTCTTAGTAACCGATCGAATGCTGCAAATGTTCAAGAAAAAAGAGGTTAAAGCGTGAGCGATTTTCTGCCCAGTGGCATTCAACTAGGTTATTTAGTTGCCGCATCTTTGTTTATTATCGGTTTGAAACAGTTGGGTTCCCCTGCAACCGCCCGTCAAGGGAATGTGTTAGCTGCGATCGGGATGTTAATTGCGATCGTCGGTACTTTGCTGGAAAAGCAAGTCATCAGCTACGAATTGATTGCTGTCGGAATCATCATCGGTTCCATTTTGGGAACAATTATGGCGAAAACCGTCGCGATGACGGATATGCCGCAGATGGTGGGTTTGCTTAACGGTTTCGGGGGCGCGGCTTCTGCACTCGTTGCTGTGGGGGAATTCTGGCGCTATCTCAGCATCCCGGAATCGCCTGCGCCAGACGCGACAATCACGATCCTTTTGGGTGTGTTGATTGGCGGAATTACTTTCACTGGTAGCCTTGTGGCGTTTGCGAAACTGCAAGAATTGCTACCTGGTGCGCCCATGACGTTTCCGCTGCAACAGCCGTTTAATGCCATGCTGGCGATCGCACTTTTAGCCGGCAGCGGTTATATGCTGACGAATCCCGAAAATGTGCCGGTATTCCTGGGTTTGGTGGCGATTTCCAATATTTTGGGAATCATGTTTGTGCTCCCGATTGGGGGTGGCGATATGCCGGTGGTGGTGTCGCTGCTTAACTCTTATTCGGGGATTGCGGCGAGTGTGGCTGGGTTCATTTTGATGAACAATATGCTGATTATCGCTGGTGCATTGGTGGGCGCGTCGGGGATTATTTTGACGCAAATCATGTGCAAGGGGATGAATCGATCGCTTTCTAGTGTGCTGTTTAGCGCGTTTGGTAGCGGTGGCGGTAGTGCTGGGGCTGCTGTTGGGGCTGCTGGTGCTACTGACAAAACTGTTCGCAGCATCAATCTCGAAGAAAGTGCGATGATGTTGGGTTATGCGCGATCGGTTGTGATTATTCCCGGTTACGGAATGGCTGTAGCGCAAGCACAGCACGCCGTGCGCGAGTTAGCCGACGGTTTGGAAAAAATGGGTGTTGACGTGAAATACGCGATTCACCCGGTGGCTGGGCGGATGCCGGGGCACATGAATGTACTCTTGGCGGAAGCAAACGTGCCTTATCCGCAGTTGTACGATATGGACGATATCAATCCGCAGTTTGAAGAAACGGATGTGGCTTTGGTGATTGGTGCGAATGATGTGGTGAATCCGGCGGCGCGTCACGATACGGCGAGCCCGATTTACGGGATGCCAATTTTGGAGGTTGATAAGGCCAAACATACGATCGTAATTAAGCGCGGGATGAGTGCTGGTTTTTCCGGTGTAGATAATGAGTTGTTCTACAAGGATAAGACGATGATGTTGTTTGGTAGCGCGAAGGATGTGGTTGCCAAATTGGTTTCTGAAGTGAAGCAGTTGTAGGATTTTTTAACCGTAGATGAACGCGGATTAACGCTGATGATTAAACCCGGTTTCTCCAAGAAACCGGGTTTTTGTTGGGTTTTTGTTTTGATATCAATATTCTTCAGTCTCAAGCGAGAGGGACTTCGTTGTCGTTGATTTGGTAAATCCGTGGGCTGATGCCGAGGCTTACCCAGACCAAATTGAAGCGACTATTAAAGAAAATGAGGCTGCTTAAAACATGGCACGAATTTGCCATAACAAGACTTACGGACTCCGACAAAGAAACGGGGTTTTTACCGCATCAGTCCGCAGCAACAAAGTATTTTCGTAAAAAACCTGGTTTCTGGGCCCCCATGCGTAAGTCCTTATAATTAAATCCCCCATTGCTCCCAAGATTAGGTAAAATTATTGGCGTGTCTGAGGATAAACTATATGCGCTGGGTTCGATATATTGCGATCGCGATCGTCAATGGTTTCGGTGTCGTCATCGGTATTATTTGGGTTGCAGTCCCCACAACAGTGGCTCAACCTTCCCTAAACTACCAACTCGCACTCTCTGGGCGACAGCCAGAGGCCGAAACTCCGCAATCCCTTTCCGAACTCTACAAATTGCGCGATCGGCTGAAAGTACAATTAGATAACCTTGCCAAAAATCCCGACAGCGCCCCGTTTCCGGCAGAACTTTGGAAATCAGCAACCCACCGCCAGCAATCCCAAACTCTGACGCAGCAACTCCAAAACGTTCAAAGTCAGATTCAAATAGAAGAAAGAGCCAAATATAATTGGGACGATGCTGCTAAATTAGCCGCCCAAGCAGTAGTAATTGGACGCACTTCTAATCCTTCTTCTGCTACTTGGGAAGAGTCCCAGCGGCTGTGGGAGTTGGCTATCAATACGCTGCGACTCATTCCTCACGATTCTTTTTTGGCCGATAGGGCGATCGATAAAACCATCGAGTACCAAGGAAATCTCAGTGTCGCTACCTATGAAATGCAAGTCGCACGTTCTGTTGAGAAAATTAGAGCCGAGGAAGAAGAGATAAGAGAGCGAGCCCGCAAAGAGCAAGAGAAAAAAGAATTTGCTCGTCGAGAAATAGAGAGAAAAGAGCAAGAGAAAAAAGAACGGGCTAGAAAAGAACTTGAAAGGCAAGAATTCCAAAGGCAAGAATTAGCCAGAAAAGAGCTTGAAAGGCAAGAATTAGCCAGAAAAGAACTTGAAAGACAAGAATTTGAAAAGAAAGAATTAGCCCGGAAAGAACTTGAAAGACAAGAATTTGAAAGGCAAGAGTTAGCCAGGAAAGAACTTGAAAGGCAAGAAGCAGCCAGAAAAGAACTTGAAAGGCAAGAACTTGAAAGGCAAGAGTTAGCCAGACAAGAACTTGAAAAACAAGAACTTGAAAGGCAAGAGTTAGCCAGACAAGAACTTGAAAGGCAAGAGTTAGCCAGACAAGAATTAGCCAGACAAGAACTTGAAAGACAAGAGTTAGAGAGAAATCAGCAAGCAACTCCTCAACCAACTCCTGAATCAACTGCAACACCAACTCCCGCCCCAGCTACGCCTGCTGCGTCCCCGTCGAACTTTTTGTTTGTGGGGGATACTAACAGAGATGGCCAAATTAACCAGCAAGACGACGCCGGAAAAGAACAATGGTCTTTGTCCAAGGGCGCGCTAATTTCATTTAACGATCGCAATAACGATCGCGGCAAGATACCGACTTGGAAACAAACCAAAGTTAGCGCTCCCCGCCGTGCAGCAATGCTTTCTCAAGTTAACTTAACACTGTCTGAAAGCTTTAAAACCTCTCAACTATTTATCACTGCTGATAGCATTGCTAGCCCTCACATCAGCGTTTTCCAGAAGACGGGCGACGGCTGGCAACCTGTAGATCTATCCGGTGCTAAACCTCTAGTTTTCAGCACGAATATTGTTTTAGGTGTGGAAGCCAAACAATTTGCCGATCGCAATTGGAACGGCACTGTTAATCTTAAAGCAACTGCCCAAAACAACGGTCAAGAAATCGCCTCCACAACAATCCAAATGGGCGTTAGTCCTTGGATGATAGCGCCCAATACAGCACCAGTAACCGAAGTTCAGGTCAGCGACAGAGGCGCGGTAAACAGCGAATTTATCTCCCAACTCAAACAAGCAGTAGAACCCACGGGCGCTAGAGTAAAAATTATCCAGGGCGATCGCACTTGGATGCAAGACACCCAGAAAAACGGATACGTTCAATTGCCAGACAAATCGGATCTACGCCTGTTTAATGTAGCCATAAAAAGCAATAGCGAACCCGATAAAAACCCGCCTGTTAAATCAACTCAAGACCGGGATTTGAAAGTATTTAAAATTGGCAATCCTCGTTCTTTAGACCCTGTAAGTCAGTGGTCTGACGGATACGGCAATTTGCAGGTGACACCGCCGATTCCCGGACACCCAATGGGTCGAGTTTATTACGGGAATTCGGGAAATGCTAGTTTTAATCCAGAGGTACTTGATTTTATTCAAGCTCAGAGAATTCAAGGGCCGCCAGTGGATATTGATACTTCTTGGCTTTTGACTCGCCAAGTCGATGAAATTATCAATTTTATTCCCACTCAAACTCCCGGACAATATGTAATGGCGATCGCCAGTCCCGAAGCCGGAGTTAAGCTATTGGAAGAATTGGAGGGAAAAGGTTACGGCGATGTTACGATCAATCGTGGTTTAAGCACTCAAACAACTGTCAGCGCCGCCTTGAAAAACCGTGCTTTAATTCAACACAATCTCTATTTGCAAAATCAGAAACTTAATCCGATTATAGAGAAGTTGAAAAGAGAGTTTTTACTCGGAGACGACCAAATTATTCAAGTTCCGGCGATGTTTGGCTACAGCGGTTATGCTTGGTGGCCAAATATGGTCAATTCGGTGCCAGTTAACGGCAAGTTGTTAGTTTCAAATCCGCGCGGGCCAATGATTGAGGGTGTAGATTACACTCAGGAAAGATTGCGCCAACTGCTGCTTCCTGCTGGCGTCAGCGTTAGTTTTCTGGATGACAGGTATTATCAAGAATTGAAAGGAAACGTGCAGTCGGCGACGAATACTGTGAGGAAGCCAGAAGACCGGCCTTTTTGGCAGTCTTTGCCCAATAATTATTAATGGGTAATGGGTAATTGGTAATGGGTAATTGGGAATTGGTAACTCGTAGGGGCGGGTTTGACCAACCATCTATGTTTAAAACTCAGTATATAATAAACCCGCCCCCCATGCTAGGAGTTTAAGAGATGCCTCTCGTCGGAGCAGAGGGGGACTAAGCAATAGATGTGAATTGGCAATTAATTCGCTTTTTTATTGTTAGCAGTAAAAAGCTCCATCGCTATAATATAGATACGACATTCCCCGCAGTCAAACCCTTGATTAACTATGACACTAAAAGAATTAGAACCGCAACTGCTTTCCCTGACTCCGCCCGAGAAAGCTCAAGCAATACAGATATTAGCTCAAAGTTTAGCTAACACCTGGCAGGGAATTGAAAAAACTCCCGGTGTAGTCGGCGGTAATGCCAGGATTGCAGGGACTAGAATTTCTGTTTGGGGATTGGTAGAGTCTCGTCGATTAGGTGCAACTGATGCTCAACTTTTAGAAGATTATCCGCATCTTAGTGCTAGCGACTTGAAAAATGCCTGGGCTTATGCTGAAGCATTTCCTGACGAGATTGAAGCAGTAATTAATTTGAACAATATAGACTAATATCATGGCAGGTTTGTATGCAGATGAACAATTCCCTCGGGTAGTAGTTGAATTACTTCGCGCTTTAGGTCACGATGTGCTTACTGTACAAGAAGCGAGTAATGCAAATCTGGGCATTCCTGATGAAGATGTCCTGGCTTTTGCTGTCACAAAGGAACGGGCAGTTTTAACACTCAATCGAATCGATTTTATTCGACTGCACGCTTCACAACCTAATCATGCTGGTATCATTGTCTGCAAAGACGATCAGCAGGACAGACAGAGGATGGCTACACGTATTTCGGAGGCTATTTCTAATGTGGAAACATTGAGAGGAATGCTGGTTCGAGTCAATCGTCCATCTCAATAAGTAACAGAGATTTAAAAAATTGGTAAATTGCGATCGCCCCAGCAGAGAGATTTCTCGATCGACACGGACGGCATTTTGTCAAGAGCCTTACGTTACTGGTGCAGTGCAGGCGATCGCACCAGTAACGTAAAATGTCTAAAAGCGGTCTTTGTAAAATAAATTTAGCCCCATGAGCGACGAACAGGAAAAAAAACAAATTTTGACTCAGCAACCGGAAACAATTTCCACTGCCAGCGATGAGTTCGATCGCAGTGAAATTGCCAGTGGCGATTCAACTTCCGCACCCCCAGAAACTCGCGCAGAAATTGTCGTGCCCAAAGATATTTCAGCGCCAATCGACGAGGCCGAAACAATTCCAATTGCCGCCGATAGCGCGCCGGAAACAACTCAACTTGCAAGTTATCCGCCTCCAACAATTCCAACTGCCAACCCCGAACCAAAACCAGCCCGATCTTGGCAAATCTTGGCAGTTTTTCTCAGCGGAATCTTAGTCGGTTCCGTCCTTAGTCTCGGCAGTTTGCTCGCGTGGAGAATGTATCAAGAAAGAGCGAACCTTCAAATCAAACTACCCGCTGACGTACCCCTCCCCGAAAGCCCTCCGCCTGTCGCCACAGCGCCCGCCAACCGCCTGCCCGGACTTCCCCCAGCCCCGGGAAATCGACTCCCCCCCACAATCCCTCCGTCGCCCCGTCCCACTCAAATACCCTCTCTGTCTGGCCTTCCGCAACTTGCTTCCCCCTCGCCGTCGCCGTTGCCTTCTCCAACTCCAACTCCCGCTGCGGTTGAAACCCCTGTAACTGAGCGAGTTTACTTTCAAGCCGGCGCTACGGGAACTATTCTGAGCAATAGTTTGCGAGCCAACATATCCAGGCGCTACTTACTGGAGTGCAATAGCGGCCAAAGCATGACAATAAATGTTCAAGAAGGTCAAGTTAGCGCAGCAATTATTGCTCCTAACGGTGAAAATTTAGGTACTGCTGATAGCACAGGTCCGTGGCAAGGTCAACTAGCGAGTAGCGGCGATTATACTATTGAAATTTCAGGCGATCGCCAAGCAAACTACCAAGTTAAGATTGAAGTCAAATAGCAACTATAATTGTATCAGGGGGTAGTTACACAATACATAAACCCGCCCTGGTTGCCAATTACAAATTACCCATTACTAATTACCAATGGTTGCACAAATATCTCCAAGCATCTACGAAGCAAAAACTCAAGAAATTGCCAAAGAAATACTGAAGGCAACTCAAGACAAAAAGCGATCTTTTTTCGGTCAACTCCAAGACCAAATGCGCTGGGACGACAAACTGATGGATTGGGCGATGGCGAGCCCCGGACTGCGGGTGCAATTGTTTCGATTTATTGACTGTTTGCCGGCACTCCGCAGCAAGCCGGAAATTGCCCGCCACCTGCAAGAATACCTGACCGCTGAAGAGGTAGAATTGCCCGAAGCTTTGAAAAAATTGCTCAATTTTACTAACGCTGATTCGATTCCTGGACAATTGGCTGCGACGACGGTTGCGCCTGCGGTGGAAACATTGGCGCACAAGTATATTTCTGGGGAAAATATCAAGCAGGTAATTAAAACATTAGAGCGGCTTCGCAAAGATAAAATGGGTTTTACAGTTGACCTTTTGGGGGAAGCTGTCATTACTGAAACTGAGGCGCAAATTTATCTTAACCGCTATTTGGAATTGATGGCTGAACTCGCCAATGCAGCGAAGAATTGGCCGCAGGTAGATGCAATTGACAAAGCAGACGGCGAAACTCTGCCGCGAGTGCAAGTATCGGTAAAGTTAACGGCTTTTTATTCTCAGTTTGACCCTTTGGATGCTAAAGGTAGCGAGGAGAAAGTAAGCGAGAGAATTCGCCTGTTACTGCGCCGCGCGAAGGAGTTGGGATCTGCTGTTCATTTCGATATGGAACAGTATGCTTACAAAAGTTTAACTCTGACCATTCTCAAAGACTTATTGTTAGAAGAAGAGTTTCGCAGTCGCACGGATATTGGAATTACATTGCAAGCATATTTGCGCGACAGCGCCCAAGATTTGCAAAACCTGATTTCCTGGGCAAAAAAACGCGGAAATCCGGTAACGGTGCGGCTGGTAAAAGGCGCTTACTGGGATCAGGAAACTATCAAAGCGATGCAGAAAGATTGGCCGCAGCCGGTCTACAATGATAAAGTTGCTACCGATGCCAATTTCGAGCAGATGACGCAGTTGCTGCTAGAAAATCACGAATATTTGTATGCAGCTATTGGCAGTCATAATGTGCGATCGCAAGCGAGGGCGATCGCCATTGCCGAAACTCTCAATATACCGCGCCGCCGCTTTGAAATGCAAGTGCTGTATGGCATGGGCGACAAATTGGCTAAGCTTTTGGTCGATCGGGGTTATCGCGTTCGAGTCTACTGCCCCTACGGCGATTTGCTGCCGGGAATGGCTTATTTAATCCGCCGTTTGCTGGAAAATACCGCCAACAGTTCTTTCATCCGGCAAAGTTCCGAAGAAATGCCGATCGAACAATTGTTAGCCGCACCAGTTGCTAATGGCAATGACCAGCTAGTTTACAGCAAAGTATTTCCCAACGTTGCCGATACCGACTACGCCAATACCAAATTGCGGCAACAAGCAGAAACAGCCATCAAATCCGTGCGCGCCAGCTTAGGCAAAACCTATTTACCGCTAATCAATGGCGAGTACCAAAATACTGAAGCAACCGTTAACTCTCTCAACCCTTCCAATCCTACAGAAGTAGTTGGCACCATCGGATTGCTTTCCGAACAACAGGCCAAACAAGCCCTTGAAGCAGCAAAAGCAGCCTTCACAGGTTGGCGAAAAACCCCCGTCCGCCAGCGCGCCGGCGTCCTCCGCAAAGCCGCAGAATTGATGGAACAGCGGCGGCACGAACTATCAGCTTGGATGGTGTTTGAAGTCGGCAAACCTGTCAGAGAATGCGATGCCGAAGTTTCCGAAGCTATTGATTTTTGTCGCTACTACGCCGACGAAATGGAACGGTTAGAACAAGGGAAAAATTACGACATCCCCGGAGAAACTAACCGCTACAGCTATCAGCCACGCGGCATTTCTTTAATCATTTCACCTTGGAATTTTCCCCTCGCAATTCCTGTGGGCATGACAGTTGCATCCCTGGTTGCTGGTAATTGTACTTTGCTCAAACCTGCGGAAGTTTCCTCAGTAATTGCAGCGAAAATAGCCGAAATTTTGCTAGAAGCTGGAATTCCCAAAGGCGTATTTCAATACGTTCCTTGCAAAGGTTCAACGGTGGGCGCTTACATGGTAAAACATCCTGACGTTCACATGATTACTTTCACAGGTTCTCAGGAAGTTGGCTGTCAGATTTATGCCGATGCTGCGATTTTGCAGCCGGGACAAAAACACCTGAAACGAGTAATTGCGGAAATGGGCGGCAAGAATGCAATTATTGTCGATGAAAGTGCGGATTTAGACCAAGCAGTTGCAGGCGTAGTTTATTCGGCATTTGGATACAGTGGCCAAAAATGTTCCGCTTGTTCGCGAGTAATTGTGGTCGAATCGGTGTACGATAATTTTGTGGCAAGATTGGTAGAAGCGACGCGATCGCTCAATGTCGGCCCAGCAGAAAATCCCGGCACTCAAGTCGGCCCTGTGATCGATGCAAATGCCCATTCGCGCATCCGCGAATACATCGAAACAGGCCGCGCCGAAGCTAAAATAGCTTTAGAAATGCCGGCACCGGAAACCGGTTATTTTGTCGGCCCAGTCATTGTTACGGAAGTATCGCCCACAGCAACTATCGCCCAAGAAGAAATTTTCGGCCCGGTTTTGTCGGTGATTCGGGCAAAGAATTTCAGCGAAGCGATTGTGATTGCTAACGGCACTAATTTTGCTTTAACCGGTGGATTGTATTCTCGCACGCCTTCGCATATCGATCGAGCCGCATCCGATTTTGAAGTCGGAAACCTGTACATCAATCGCGGAATTACCGGCGCTGTGGTATCGCGCCAACCCTTCGGAGGATTCAAACTTTCGGGAGTTGGTTCTAAAGCTGGCGGCCCGGATTATTTGCTGCAATTCCTCGAACCCCGCACCATAACCGAAAATATTCAGCGGCAGGGTTTTGCGCCGATTGAAGGAGTAGATGATTAATCATTCCTTTGTTCGTAGTGAGGGCTGAAGTCCTCTCTCTGGCCGTTAAGTTAGTAGGGTGCGCCTAGCGCACCTTACGGGCGGGGTAACAGAAAAAATTTGTGCCAGATTAGCTAGTTATAAAATGGAATCTACCAAAGATCGCGATCGACTAAATTCTCACAACCCTTCACTTGACAAGTGGCTGCGATTTTTAATTATAGCCGTATTAGTCATAGGTATTTTATTTCGCTTCGCCCATCTCGATCGCAAATTTTACTGGATCGACGAAACATATACTTCTTTGAGAGTTTCGGGCTATACCGAAGCCGAAATAATCAAACAAATTTCGTACCAGAAAATAACCTCGCCTGCGGATTTACAAAAATATCAGCAGATAAATTCCGAAAAAACTTTAAGGGATACACTGAATTCTTTAGCAACAGAAGACCCCCAACACCCGCCGCTGTATTATGTACTAGCGCGATATTGGGCGCAATGGTTCGGCAGTTCAGTGGCAGCAATGAGAAGTTTGGCTGCCGTGATTAGCCTGCTAGTATTTCCCGCAATTTATTGGCTGGCTTGGGAGTTATTTGAATCTTCAGCAGTAGCGTGGATGGCGATCGCAATTTTCGCAATTTCTCCCTACCACATCCTATTTGCCCAAGAAGCAAGACAGTACAGTTTGTGGACATTAACTACTATTTTATCCAGTGCAGCCTTGCTGCGAGCAATGCGCTCTGACGAAAATCAAAATCCTGTCGTCCTCGTTCTTTCCTGGGCGCTTTATGCAGGCACAGCAACACTGGGATTGTACACCCACTTGTTATTTGTCTGCGTCGCTGCCGCCCACGCAATCTACGTCGCAGTTATTGCCAACTGGCGCGATGTGAAGACATTCATTTCCTATTACGTAGCAGCTTTAATCGCATTGATTGGCTTCATGCCTTCCCTGGTAAATACTGTTGAAAACTTCAATCAAGTTAGAAGCACAACAGCATGGGCCGAACAAACAAATTACTTAAGATTAGTTAGCAGGTGGGTTGGTTCCCTCAGCATAGCATTTTTTGATATAGGCATTGATGGAACTGCCAACGCCACACAACTAGCCTTGCTAATTCCAGTTGGTATCATGATTCTAGCTTTAGTCGGCTATGCCCTTTATTTTTTATGCCGACAAACACCAAAGCGAGTGTGGTTGATTGTATTGTTATTAATTGCAACAACTGCTTTGTTTTTAGCAGTACCTGATATAATCAAGGGTGGAAGGCGATCGGGAAATCCGCGATATTTAGTTCCTTGTTATGTGGGAATTCAGCTAGCAGTGGCTTACCTGCTGTCTGCGAAAATTAGTAACAATTTGGAGAACTTCAAACAGCAAAAACTGTGGAAAATAGTTATAGTTGCAGTTTTTTCCGCAGGTATTATATCCGGTGGAGTTAGTTCTCAAGCAGATATTTGGTGGAATAAAGGCAGCGGTTGGTTGCGTGCCTTGGAAGTAGCCGCGACGGTCAATTCTGCTAGGAATCCCCTAATTATCAGCGATGCCAATATCGCACATATCATGCCTTTAAGTTATCACCTAGAACCAAAAGTCACACTGCTAATAGAACCCCGCTGTTACACTTCTTGCTACAAAAATCGAGAATTGGCAAAGAAAAAACCCCAACCCCCGCAAATTCCCGGCGGTTTCAGTGAGTTGTTTTTATACAGACCCTCCTCTACTTTGCGATCGGCCATTCAGCAACAAAACTATCAAATAAATCCGGCTGACACTAATGTCGAGCTTAATCTGTGGAAACTTACCAAAAAATAATCTAAAACATTAAGGCAAAAAACACGGGTTTGCTGCCCAAAAATGTATTATTCACTGGGAGATACTAACCCTAAACGGCATTTTTGGAAGTATGTCGCAAGTAGAGTTTGATAGGTTTGCTTTTCGTGGTAAGCTATAAGTTAAGAATCAAAAAATAACATCAAAAATCTCAAATGACAGTCACTGAAACCTCCAACATTCGTAAACTGCTGTGCGATCCAGACTTAGGGCTAATTCCTCACCTAGAAAAGTGCCTGAAAGACTTGCACTCATCTGCGATCGCCAACGGAGAGAAATTCAAGGTAGAACCTTATGATATAGAACTCACAAGCTGCCATACTCAGAAGCATCCCAACGACCAAAAACCCCTCGTCACGCAGTCAGTGTTAATAAAAGTTCCCCTGACTGGGAAAGTTGAAGACAAGATGCACCTATATCTGATCGCAACAGAGTTGCAAAACCAAATCGACTTCAAACTTATCGACTGGAGTGCCTTAGAACGCCGCCAATACGACATTCAGGGCATCCCCTTAAAGCAGCCGATCACCAAAATAGACGGCGAGATGAATTACGAGTTAGTATTCGATCGACCAAGCTACTGCTGCATTACCCTGTGCCGCCAATTTGACTTAACTTACGCCGCCAATTTTTAATGGGGCTTCTACGGGCGGGTTTCACCAACAATATTTAGGTTAATTAACTATCCATAAAACCCGCTCATATCCTATCCCACGGTAAACCCCTTGTACATTTTTCGCATTCAATACAAATCAATGTTGATGTAGATTGTTAGTTATGTGGGGGCGGGTTTATGTAGATTGTTAGTAGCAATTGGATATTGTTGGTGAAACCCGCCCCTACCAAATCTGGTAACAGTATGTCAAGCCCATTACCACTTACCAATTATCAATTCCTATTACCCATTAATTCAAACAGCTCGATTCGCAGTTTCCGCAAGAATCCTCTTAATATCAGCAGGAGTCAGACTCGGATTAGCTTGCAACATCAAAGCTATCACGCCGGATACTTGTGGCACTCCCATGGAAGTACCCGCAAAATATCGATAGGGAATCCCCGGTTGAGAAAGCGGCACAGTTGAATAAACATCACCAAAATCCGCCCTACCACCGTCGCCGCCCGGAGCAACAAAATAATTAATAGTCTCCGTACCTGCCTGGTTAGAATAATCCGCAAACAAGCCATTTTGGGTAACACCACCGACAGCAATTCCTACCTCATTGGCAAACCGAGCCGGATAATCTGGTTGTAGGCGAGCATCATTTCCCGCCGCCGAAATCACGATCGCACCTTGAGCTTCAGCGACTCGAATAGCATCCAATTCTTGCTCATTCAACTGGAGGCCGCCCAAGCTTACATTAATTATCTTCGCTCCATTTGCCACAGCATAATTAATCGCATTAATTTCATCCCTAATTTTACCCTCCCCTGCCCCATCAAGTATTTTTAAAGGCATAATCTTCGCAGTCGGAGCCGTTCCAGTAATCCCAACCCCATCTTTTTTCGCAGCAACTAAACCCGATATATGAGTGCCGTGATTGTTATCGTCCATCGGGTCATTATCGTTGTTGACAAAATCCCACCCTCGGAAATCGTCAACAAAGCCATTGCCATCATCATCAACCCCGTTGCTAGCTTTATTGCGACCGATCGCATCAACACCGGTTTCCCCCGCATTGCTCCAAATATTCCCCGTCAAATCCGGGTGATTGTAGTCAACTCCGCTATCGATAACTGCCACGACAATTCCGTCTCCAGTCAACCCCTGGGCCCAAACCTCTGGAGCTTTAATTAAATCTCTGCCCCACTCGTCTCCGCCCAAGTCGGGAACATCAGGAAAAGTTGCAGTACCTTGAGCTTTAGCAACTGCCGCCGCTGCATTCACCAAACCGAACCCAAAACGAGAGTCAAAACCCTGCAAGTTGCTCGCATTGTTAGCAGAAACAGTTGCCGGGGTTGCAGACAGATTGAGGGAGAAAGTTGTACTGCCTTGGTATTGATAAATTCGGATAAAGTAAGTTCCTGCTGCTAAACCGTTGATGTCGATCGACTCCGGCGATAAATCCAATTGTTGAGAAGAAGCAATAATATCGGTGAAGTCAATAGAATTGTCGCCGTTAAGATCTTTAATTAATGCCACGTCAACATCCGCCGTCAAACCGCTGACAGTTAATTTAAAGTCGCTAGTAGCCGGCAAAGTAAAGCGGTAAAGGCCGTCTGGCCGGGCGTTGCTAACCGAGTCGGCGATCGTTTGAGTGCCGCCCAAAACGCCTAAATCGCGAGCTTGATCCAGTTGGTTGCCCAATACGGTAGTTGCAGAGATGAATGTAGAGGCGAGGTCTTGTGGAGATGCGTTGGCTACCAAGCCTAAAATAGCATTGGATTGGCGAATTTTAATTAATGTATTGGAAATACCGGGGGCGATCGATATTTCTTCGAGAATCAAGTCAGCTTCAGTAAGATTGTCAGTCAGTCCGATCGAATCCACAAAACTGTTAAAGTCAGTAATAACGTCTGCTGTCGCCGGATCGGAGACTGCTAAATCGCTGCGGAGGACAAAGGTATCTGGGCCCAAACCCCCTGTCAGCGTATCTTTGCCCGCATCGCCCACTAAAACGTCGCTGCCAGAGTCACCGTTGAGGGCGTCATCTCCCTTACCTCCCTCCAAGGTATCGCTGCCGGCATCGCCAAACAGGAAGTCGGCGCCGACACCACCGTTAAGCAAATCGTTGTCTGCGCCCCCTAACAGCGTATCGGAATTGCCACCGCCGAGAATGCGATCGTTACCATTATCACCGCTAATTATTTCGGCATCCGAGGAACCGACAATAAAATCGTTGCCGCCGAGGGCAAAAAATCCGTTAGGATAAGGAGTCAAAAAGCCCGGAGTCAAGGCGAAACTGTTGGGGCTATCATCTAAAAGATAGGAAAAACCGTCAGGGCTCGGGCCGGGCATAGAAATGTACTCCTAGTGAGGTATATCGATCTAAATTTTAGATTTTAAATTTAAGTTTGTGGTTAAAAACGCCCTAAATAGTCTGTAATGCGCGCATTACGCACAGTCTGTAGAGGTCTGCATAGGTTAGGTTAAACAGATTTATTCCGTCATATCATGCCGTGTAAATCAACCACAATTCCGCCTTACCCCCTCTAAAATATAAAATCTAAAACAGTATAACTTAATCCCAAATTCAAAATCGGGATCAGAAAATGGGAAAACAACACTTGCATCGAATTCAAAATTTTTTCAACATCGCGAAGTCGCATTTAAAGCCTTATTTGCGCTATTTGATTTTGGGCGGGACGTTTTTATTTATTGCCAAAGCGTTTTTAACTCACTGGCGAGAAGTGGCGAATATCCAAATTCGAGCCGAAAGTTTTCCGTTGCTGGCGATCGCCCTTGGCGTCACTTTATTTTCTCTAATTTTTGTCGGCTGGGTGTGGATGTTGATTTTGCGGGAATTCCGCCAACCTGTAACTGCGGCATGGGCGATTCAAGTTTTTCTCAAAACTAATATTGCCAAGTATTTACCGGGCAATATTTGGCATTTTTGGGGTCGAATATTGGACGCCAAAAAGGCAGGCATTTTCCCGAAAGCTGCTACTCTCAGCGTGTTGCTGGAACCGCTGCTGATGGCTTCTGCGGGCGTTTTGATTGGGTTGATTTGTTTTGACAAATTCAATTGGTTTTTGCGGATTGTCGGTTGTGCTGCTATTTTAACGGCGATTCATCCCCGAATTTTAAATCCGATCGTCCTATTTGTAGAGCGGTTGAAGTTATCAAAAAATAATGGGGAAAATTCAGAGGCTGAGGAGGCGGCGGGCGCGGGACTGAATTTTCGTGTAGACTCTACCTCCAATCTAGCTAAAAAAACATTGCCTGTCAAGTCCCGCCGGAAAATTAATTTGCCAATTAAACGCTATCCTTTAGTGCCGTTAATCGGACAAATGTGTTTCATCGGATTGCGGGGCTGCGGTTTTTTGCTAACGGTAATGGCTTTAACTCCGGTGGACTTTAGCAATATTCCCAACTTGTTTGGTGCTTTTTGTTTTGCGTTTGTTGTCGGTTTAGTTGTGCCGGGTGCACCGGGGGGAATGGGAGTATTTGAAGCAACGGCGATCGCCCTGCTGTCTGATCGCTTTTCTACGGGTATAATTCTGGGTGCGGTGGCTTTGTATCGGATAATTAGCATTCTGGCGGATGTTTCTGGTGCTGCTTTGGCAAAGCTCGATCGCCAGCGGGATCGGCGCAGTAAAAAACAGTAAAAAAAGGTGAATTTAAAACTAAATATTGTCGTGATTCTAGGGTGCGGGGCAGAAAATGTGAGATTATGTGCGATCGAACTACAAACCTGTTTAATTGCGGATGCGATATCAGATTAAAGCATTTTTTCCAGAAATTGCTTGGCGCGATCGCACTTCGGGTTACTAAAAAACTCCTGCGGTGGCACATCTTCCGCCACCTTTCCCCCATCCAAAAACAATATCCGGTGGGCGACTTCCCGCGCAAAACCCATTTCGTGAGTTACAATCGCCATCGTAATTCCCGTTTTTGTCAAAGCTTTCATCACATCTAACACTTCTTTAACCATTTCTGGATCGAGTGCAGAAGTCGGTTCGTCCATCAACAAAATTTCCGGTTCCATAGCCAAACAGCGGGCGATCGCCACCCGTTGTTTTTGTCCCCCCGAAAGCTTAGAAGGATAAACGTCCGCCTTATCTGACAAACCCACTTTTTCCAGCAATTCTAACCCCTTCAGACGCGCCTCATCCTTAGCAACCTGCTTCACCTTTACAGGCGCATAGATCACATTTTGCAGCACAGTCATGTGCGGGAACAAGTGGAAATGCTGAAAAACCATCCCCACTTTCTGGCGGATTTTCAGAATATCTGCCTTCGGCAAAGTAATATCCACCCCGTCAATGTATATGTGTCCCGAAGTCGGAATTTCCAGTAAATTCAAACACCGCAAAAAAGTAGACTTGCCGCACCCCGAAGGGCCGATAATGGCAATCACTTCTCCTTTATGAATCTCAGTAGTTATCTCGCGCAAAACCTTCAGATTGCCAAAAGATTTATACAGGCGATCGACCTTAACTGCTACTTTGGAGTCTACGTTCGAGTACATTGGCCCCCCAAGTTAAACTAAGCACCATCAAATAATAAATTGCGCCGACAAATATCAAAGGTTCAAAGTAAATATACTTTTCTGCTCCCACAATTGTAGCGCGGCGCAGCAAGTCTTCTACGCCAATTACTGAAACTAAAGCTGAATCCTTCAGCAAAGCAATACTTTCATTCACCAATGCAGGCAAGATGTTTTTCAACGCTTGCGGCAAGATAATATCGCCCATCATCAGTTTGTAGGGAACGCCAAGGGATTCTGCGGCTTCTTTTTGACCTTTATCTACGGCTTGAATTCCCGCGCGGATCGTTTCGGAAATATAAGCCCCAGAATTGAGGAAAAAAGTAATGACGCCAGCTTGCAGCGCCGATATATTATAGCCCGTAAGCTGCGGCGTTGCAAAATAAACTAAAGTCAACTGCAAAATTAGCGGTGTTCCGCGAAAAATTGAGGTGTAAGCAGTGGCAAACCAAAACAGCGGTTTAATGCTAGAAATCTTAAACAGAGACAGCACGATTCCCCAGATAAATCCGAGAAATGCCGACAGCAAGGTAAAAGTTAGCGTTACCCAAATCCCGGACAAAATATAAGGCAAACTCGGCAAGATTTTGCCAAAATCTAACCCGAAGTTGGGCGCTACCGCAGGCTGATTTGCTTGAGCAGGTTCTTGCGGAATTGGTCGAGAAAACCACTTAGTAGCTAGTTCCTTAATTTGACCGCTGGCTTTCATTTGCTGGAGGACTCGGTTGAATTCTGGAACTAATCTCGAACCTTTCGGAAAGGCGATCGCCGAACCGCTTTCTTCAGTATTCGGGATTGTGTTAAATTCCAAGTCCGGGTTCGCTGCTGCATAACCCGTAGCAACAGTATCCTCGATCACTCCCGCCGCGAGGCGGTTCGATTTAATTTCTTGAATGATGTCAGGAATCCTATTGAGAGGGGCCAGTTGCACCCCGGCCATTTTTTTCACAGCTTCCTGCTGAATGCTTCCGAGTTGAACACCTACTTTTTTCCCGGCTAAATCTTCAGCTTTGGTCAAATTGCTGCCTTTATTGGCGACAATTGTATTTTGAGCTTCGTAGTAAAGGTCAGAAAAATCAACATTTTTTTTCCTTTCTGCTGTGGGAGTCATTCCGGCCATTACAAAATCGGCTCTTCCAGCCTGCAAAGCGGGAATTAAGCCGTTAAAATCCATGCCAATTACTTTCAGTTCGTAGCCCAATTTTTTAGTAATATATTTGGCAATATCGATGTCAAAACCGATGATTTCGTTGCCGCTAACAGCCGTATCTTTAAATTCATAGGGCGGGTAGTCTGGGGAAGTCGCCAGTGTTAAAGTCTTGTTGGCTTGGGCGTAACTGGCGATCGCAATTAAACAAAAGGCGATCGCGATCGCCGCCGCCAGCATTGATTTTAATTTTAAAGGTTTCATATCGAACATTGTCCTAAAAAATCCCCTCGCCCCGAAAACATACCACAAATCGGAATCAAGTCACCATTGTAAAGGAAGATATGCTCCTGGACGCACGGGTTGCCATAAACCGGGTTTGATGGACAAACAAACTGCATAGTTAGCCTTCAACAATGGTAAAAAACCCGGTTATAACGGTATTAATGCGCCTGGGCATAAAGATAGATAATTGTGCCACTAAGTTATATTTAAAAAATGTCCTAAATGCACAATTTTTAACATTTTAGAAAGTAAAGCTTGTCCGCACAACTCCCACCCATGTTGTACCGTTGTCCTATTTGCGATCGGTATTTCTAATCATCCAGCATATTCCATCTATATGTGGTACAAAATATTCAGTAGATAAGAGCAAAAAATGCGATATTACTTCTAAGCCACCGGGAACGATCGAGTGGGAGTAATACCATTGTCGATTATTGATTTTCGATTTGGAGAGATGCCGTCTGTAAGTCCTGTGTTAATTACAGGACTTACGCAGAAAATTTATAGTCTAAGAGTCAACTGTCAACTGTCAACTGTGTGGAATAGTGTTGCAAAAATGCTTCCAGTTCTGTCCGTCCTTGTTGGGTAATTGAGTTGTAGAAGACTTCTTTTTGTCCATTGGGAGTGTAGAAACGATAGAAGCGTCGATCGAGATCGATTTGTCGCAGGTATACTAAGGGAACGCCAACAGATGCAAGGAGTCGGGCTTTTTTGCGATCGCGCACCTGCACCTCTGGGCGATCGTGCCAATGAGATTGACATTCTATCACCAGTTTAGCTTGGCGACTAGCACAATAGCCACGTTCCATCAAGGCGAGATCGACTCTGGAACTCACCCAAAATTTCCAAAGTTCAATGGGAAGACGGGTGAAAGTTTCGGGACGGGAACAGATGATTTCTAGGGGAACTTGGGGACAGTAACGGAAGCGATCGCCTAAAATCATCTCTAGAATATCGATAGCGATCGTTTCTAACTCGTTGATAATTTCTCCGCTTTGGAATTGGGGAAATGAAGACAAAGAATTGTCACAGTCAAAGGCGTATAGCATGAGTTTTATTTCCGATTAGGGTTAGTGGGAATTAAAGGGGTTGTAGATGACTGTCCAAGCGTTTGCACCAAGAGCGGTGGCAGTCCAAGCGCCCTTCTGGTAAGGTTTGCCTTCTTTCCGAGCGCGGTAGAGAGTTGTGGTGAATACCTCCAGCAGTTGTGCGGCTCTATGGGTTGTGCAGGATTGCTCAATTACAGTTGGTTGGGATTGGAGTTTTACCCTTCTCTTTTTGTTAAGGGAGTCGAGGGGAGCGGGTGGCTCGTCTGGGAAAAGGCTGAGTTGGAAGGCTGTCATAAGCTGAACCTTTGAGTGTTAATGATTCAAGCCTATTGGAGTCAACTCGATTTCTCCAGAGCAGATTGGTGAAGATCGTAAAGTTCCCCAAACTTCCCCGATCTTTGCTGTCAGCAGCGTTTAGAAGCGGTTAATCTAGTAGCAATACAAATGAACGGACTACATCAATGACTCGAAGACGCAAATCCCGCAGTGTGCAGGCTACTGAAGAAGGAATCAGAATACTTAAAGAATCCAAAGCTGCTAATCGTGACAGTGAAGGGCGGCGTCTGACGTTTGAGCGTATTGCAGAGAAAGCAGGTGTAGATCAAAAGACAGTCAAGACCTTCTTATACGGTGGTGGAGTCGATCCGGAGTCTGCGTGGGCGATCGCTGAAAAGGGTTTTGGCTTAAAAGTGACAGATATTGTCGGTATCGAGGCGTGGAACCAGGTTTGTTCAAAGTCAAAATTACCAAAGCTTGGGCATACAAAAGGATTAGAAAATACAGTCTTAGCAACTCAGAGCAGTCTCGAACATCACAATAATATTCCTCGCAGTGGTGCTGTTGAGTTTGTCGGTCGCACGGAGCAACTTTCAGAATTGCACCAACTTCTGGAAAAAAACAATCAGGTAGCAATTGCGGCGATCGCTGGTATGGGCGGTGTTGGCAAAACTGAACTCGCGATCCAGTATGCTCAAGGTCATGCAGAAACATACAAAGGCGGTATTTGTTGGCTGTATCCCAAACGTGGAGAGATCGGAGTTCAAATTGTCGAGTTTTCGATCGCGCATTTTCCAAACTTCACCTTACCCAATGGATTGACATTAGCTGGTCAAGTACAATTCTGCTGGCAACGTTGGGCTGAAGGTCAGGTGTTAGTTGTTATTGATGATGTTGCAGATTACAGACAAATTAAGGCTTATTTACCATCTGAATCTCGCTTCAAAGTGTTGATTACAACGCGGGAAAGGCTTGGTAAACCGCTTGCTCGTCTAGATTTAGATGTGCTGAAGCCGAAAGCAGCTCTAGCTCTGCTGAAGTCTTTAGTTGAGCGAGAAAGGCTAAAACGAGAGCCTTGGGTTGCTAGAAATTTATGCAAGTGGCTTGGTTATTTGCCTCTAGGATTGGAATTAGTAGGGCAATATTTGGCACAAGATGAAGATTTATCTTTAGGAGAAATGTTGCGACGATTAAAGCAGAAACGTCTAAGACATTCAGCCTTGAAGAATCCAGAACCAACAATGACGGCTCAACTAGGAGTTGCCGATGCTTTTGAGTTGAGTTGGGAACGCCTAAATGATGCTGAGCAGAGGTTAGGCTGTCTTCTGAGTTTGTTTGCTCCAGCGCCCATTCCTTGGAAACCCAATGAATTACAGCTTGCAGTGAGTGAAAAAGATGCAAAAGCCATAAAAGAAGCATTAGAATCTCAAAGAATTACTCAGGAAATACTGGAAGAATTGGAAAACTCCCTAGAAGCGACAGAAGAAGCTAAAAATAAGCTTGTTCGATTGAATTTACTTCAGCCTTGCGGTGAGGGAATTTATCGGTTTCATCAACTTATCAGAGAGTTCTTTCGGCAAAAGCTAGAGGCACTACCAGAGGCAGAAGAACTGAAATTTTACTTGGTAGGATATATAGCAGCATTGGCGAAACAGATACCAGATTCACCAAACCACTATGAAATTAACATTATTTCTCCTCTTATTCCTCATATAAAAGAAATCGTTAAAGAGATGAGTCAATATCTTAGCGACTCAGACTTTGGATATCCTTTTACTCTATTAATTTCTTTCTATGAAAATCAAGGTCTGTACGCTTTAGCTGCTGATTCGTGCCAATTTTTTATAGAAAAGCTACAAACTCGTTTTCCAGAAAATCTTTTTTCTGTGACTGTTGGCAAACAAAAATTAGCAAGACTTTATATGTTGCAAGGCTTTTATAAAGAAGCAGAAATACTTTTTGAAACTGTTTTATTATTTTTCAAAAAATATCTGGATGCCCAACATTTATGGCTAATAACTATCCAATACGAGCTTGCGTTAGTTTACATTTTCCAAAATCGGTTTAACGACGCCGAAAAATCATTACTAATCTGCTGGAAAAAAATCGTAAATAATTCCGAATTAGATGGTTTTGATGCCGAGGAAAAATTTCAAATACACGAAAATATTAGCGAAGATCAAACACTGGCATTTATACCTATTTTACGTCAGCAAAGTTGCCCAAATAAAAGCATTGATATACTGATTACGGTTTCAAATACTTTAGGAAAAGTGTATAAAGACCAGGGTCGCTATAATGAAGCTGAATCTCTACTTGAAGAGAGCTTAGATATTGCTAAAAATTTATTAGATAATAACCATCCAGCAATAGCTGCGTACAAAAATAATTTGGCATCTCTTTACAACGTTCAGGGAAAATATAGACAAGCTGAAGTTTTATTTATGGAATCTCTAGATATTATTAAAAACTTGTTTGGAGAGTATCATCCTGATGTAGCTTCTGTTATCAACAGTCTAGGAAATGTCTATAGATCGCAAGAAAATTACAATAAAGCTGAATCTTTTTTCAAGCAAGCTTTAGAAATTAGGAAAAATTGTTTATCCGAAAATCATCCAGACTATGCTGTTAGTCTCAACGATTTAGGACTACTTTACACAGAGCAAGTTCGTTATACAGATGCAGAACCATTGCTTTTAAAAGCTTTAGAAACAAAGGAGAAATCGGTGGGAAAGAAGCATTTAGATTATGCTATGACTTTGAATAATTTAGCGATTGTATACTTTTACAAGGATCAACTTAAAAAAGCAGAGTTATTATATGTAGAATCTTTACAAATAACAAGAGAAATTTTAGGAAAAGATCATCCTGATGTTGCTTCTAGTTTTCATAATTTAGCAGACTTGTACTGCCGACAAGGGAAATTTGACGAAGCAGAGGAGTTATGGAAGAAAGCTTTCAAAATTGCTTTAAAGACTTGCGGGCCGGATCACCCTGATACTATCCAGTATCAAATATTACTGGCAGAGCTGCCTTATATTCGCACAATTCCTGCTGAATCTATACAAAAGATGATAAAGGCTTTTCCTGGAAGATTTGCATTAGCAGATCTAGAATCAAAACTTAAAAGAAAATCAAAAGAGAACCGTAAAGCTCAAGGATTTAGAAACCAGAGGCAACCTCGTGCTTCAATCATTGAGGGTATTAGTAGTAAGGATATTTTTCCAACTCCAGAGTAGTTGTACAATTTAGTTCCAGTAGCTCAAAAAATATTCTCGCAATTAAGTGAGTTAATTAAACAGCAAGCTGTTAAGGGTTATCAGCAATTGGGGAAAGGAATTGTCTTAATTGAAGTACAAAGATCGTATGATGAACTGACTGTGGCCTATGTAACACAAAATAATTGTATAAAGGCGTCCCAAAATGCTCCAAGTGAAATGTGGGATTCAATTCTGATGTTTTTGGAAATGTATAATCCAAAAGATTACTTTATTGTGCTGATTGTAGATCCATTAGAACATCCTGGCTCGAACACTTGTCATCACTATATGATGCCCCTATAAACTAAAGTTTCAGTTTTTCAACTGAAAATGATTAAGATTGAAGGTTGAGATGTAGATCTGCGTTATCTGGTTCGGTGGTAAGAGAGCGATCGCACTCACACCCCCAAATCCAACTCGATCGAAACATTTCTTCATCTTTCTCTGAATTAAGAGAATCGTCGGCTAAAACAGAGTAGGAGAATTTCCGCTACGATCGAGAGTAGATAGGCTAGCACCAGATAAAATAAAGTAAAAATTCCATCCGCACTACCCGTTGAGATGGCTGCGAGCTCTCGGTTCAAAAGTGGAGATTTTGCTACCTTGGCATTTGCGGGGGGAAATGGCTACAGAAATTCAAAATACTTGGAATTTATACAAATAGAAAGACAGAAATCGACGACAGCCGATCGATCTATTGTGGAAAACTTGCCGATTTCTGTGGAAAACCCCCCTTTTCCTGTGGAAAACTGTAACTAAATTAAGTGCGATCGCTCTAACGCGATTGATAGCATTTAAAAAATTGGAGGAATAGCGGTAAGTAAAAATACTTTCCCGATTCTTCAATTAATCCGTGTATCCGTGTCAAAATCACTGGTTGTGCCTTCATTTTTCAGAATCGTAGCTAATTTGGTCGGAATGGTAAGCCGGCGGCTCAACGTGAATTAAGATGCGTACAGGGCTGAAACGTTCTTCCAAACGGGCTTCTACTTCTTCTGTAATCCGGTGAGCTGTTTCTACATCGACAGCATCGACAATCATGTGCATATCAATAAATACTTGACGCCCTACAACGCCACGGGAGGCGATCGAGTGACAGTTGACAACCCCTGGTACATCGATCGCGATCGCATGAATAACTTCCGGTGCGATCGCCATTTCATCCACCAACCAAGGCAGATTTTCTGTTAAAACCTTCCAACCGCTGCTAAATACCAAAACAGCCACAGGAAAAGACAAAAACACATCCAGGGATTGTAATTGAGGTATGTTCCAAACCTGCCCTTGCCAAACACCAATCAACCCGGCGATGACCATAATTGTCACCCAAACATCGCTCATCGTGTGCTTAGCGTCAGCCACTAAAATCGCGCTACCGAGACGTTGACCAACTCTGCGCTCGTAAAAAGTGACAAAAATATTAATCCCCAGTACAATCAGCAAAATCCACAATTCATTTGGCGATATTTTGACAACTTTACCCCCGTTAATCAGCCTTTGGACAGCACCGCTGATAATTTCAAAACAGGCAATTCCCAGAAAAGCAGCAATTCCCAGAGCTCCGAGAGCATCAAATTTTTGGTGTCCGTAGGGATGATCGCGATCGGGCTGCGGGTTAGCATAATGATTAGTTACTAATCCTAAAATATTATTAGCGCTGTCCGTAACACTGTGCAAAGCATCTGCTAGCAAACTGAGGGAACCAGTCAGCCATCCCACGGCTGCTTTTATTGCCATCACCAGCAAATTTAGCAATAAAGTAATTATTAAAACCTTGCGGACTTCGGAACGGTTATCGGCAACCATAAAATCTCCTCACTCGGCCGTCAAGTTTTCTGGTTTCTAGTTTAAAGCTTATCAAGTCATAAAAGGTTAAAAGTATTGCTGAATCTAGCTTGCGACTAGATTTATATTCATTAATTTAGCCTAGCTTCTTGAGACAATTTTTAATTAATAGCAGTTTCGCTGCCCAATTGAGCTGGAATGTACTTATTTTGGGTTACTATATTTTTTATCATTAACAATAGTATGTTAAATTTCATTGCCCATGTCTCTTTCTCCGCTGACACTGAATTTAGTCGAAGGTTCTGTCTCCTTTAGCTTTTCCCCGCAAGCCGCGCGGGATTTGCAAAGCGAAATTGCAGCTTTGATGGAAAGCTTGAAAGCTGTAGCAGCCAAAACCGCTGGCGCTAAAGCTTCTCCCCAAAAACCGATGGAATATCGGTATGCAGGAGATGTATTTTTGGAAGTTTTCTGCAACCCGAATATCTGGCCAACTCCTTTTGCTGCGAAAGTGCTGATTACGGTTCGGGACGATCGCGTGCGCGTCACCACCGAAGCCGAACTCAGCCGCCTGCGCGACGATCTCGCTCAGTATATCGAACAAGTCGGTTGAAATTCTCAACCTCGATCGTTTGTAGTTAATAGGTTGAATCTGAGTTCAGATACCATTCTCAAGAACAGGCTTTCCAGCCTGTTCCACAAACATTGAATTTTCTTGTGGGGTGGGTTTCTAGGCCGCCCGTGAAAGGATTACTGACAAAGGATAGCTATCTGCCGGCGAAGCCGACCATTCCCACATTGAACCTGCATAATTCTTAGCATTAAATCCCACATTTGTCAACACAGAAGTCAACCATGCAGAGCGAATTCCCCCACTACAATAACTCACAATTTGAGTTGACAACGAAACTCCTTTCTGCTGCAAAATAGCGACTATTTCCCCACGACCCAGCAGTTGTCCCTGTTTGTCCATTAACTCTTTGTAGTAGAGGTGAACCGCACCGGGAATGTGGCCGCCCCGCTTTTCTCCGTAAGGTGTTTTACCTGCATATTCTCGCCGCTCTCTGGCGTCAATAATGACTAAATTTTCATCTCCTAAAATAGCTTTCAATTCATCCCGCTGAATTTCCCAATTCGAGCGGCGAGATATTACAAAATCTCCGGTTTTAGGTGGATTGTTTGCAGCTTTTACTCGATTAATTCCAGCTTGGATTAAAGCCCTATATCCTCCATCTACAAAAACTGCTTTTTCGTGTCCCAAAGTCCGCAACATCCAAACAATTCGCCCGTCTTCGCCCCACCCTTTCACGGAATCAGCAACGACTATGACAGGTTTGTCTTGACAAATGCCAATTGCTTGCAGTTTTGGAGTTAAAATTGTGTTATTTTCTAGAATTTTTCCCTTGTGGGGAAAGTCGGAACGCGAAAATTCCTGCCAAGTTACGGGAATAGCTGGTGGGAGACGGCAAAACCACTTGAAAATGGGTGCGCGAGCATCTAGTAAAGTAGCTTCTTGTTCCAGCAATTGCTTAGCTAAATCTGCATTTACTATCCAGTTATTTGCTAAATTACCCAGTAAATTAGACATAATTTATTGAGTAACTTGAGCTGTATTAGCACCGCAGGCTAAAACCCCTTTGGTATTAGTTGGATTAGCTGGTTTAGTCTTGCCAGGAGCAGCATTTATACACAAGATTGTTTGGGTCTTGTTTCCCACCAAAAAGACTCCCCCCACAAAACTTTTGAGATTAGCTTGCTTCGATACTCCGTAGTTAAATACAGCACCTTTTTTCACCATGCCGCTTGAGTAGCTGTAATTGGTTGCGTCAGGTTTAACTTGGAGACCGAGATAAACCAATAGATTGGAAAGAGAACTTGTAAAGCCTGCTTTTTCAGCATAGTAAACTTGCTGAGCTTTATTCATCGAACCCACAATTTTTTTCGCTTGTAATTCCTTAGCTTTAAGCGTTGGTGACACTTGAGCTTCCGAGACAGGACTAAAAACAACTGGCAGAGTTAGAGCTGCGATCGCAGCTTTGATCTGCCAGTTGCGGCTGCTAGGAATCATGCTTAATTTCACAGATAACAGGCGGAATAAGCGGTTGAGCAACATACAATTAAACTAATTGTTTTGCCTGAAACTGTTTCAACGCCCAAGGAGCAACCGTGCCGTGTTCTGTGATTATTCCCGATATTAATTCCGCCGGAGTTACGTCAAAAGCGGGATTGTAAAATTCGACTCCCACAGGACAAATCCGCGTAGTTCCAACTTGATACATTTCAACTGGATCGCGTTCTTCAATGGGGATTTTGCTGCCGTCGGAAAGTTCAAAATCAATTGTTGACAGAGGCGCTGCGACAAAAAACGGGACGTTGTGAGCTTTGGCAACAATTGCTAAACTGTAAGTGCCAATTTTATTGGCGGCGTCGCCGTTAGCAGCGATTCTGTCTGCACCGACAACTACCGCGTGAATCATGCCGAGTTTCATGCAGTGAGCGGCCATATTGTCGGCTATTAATGTGACAGGAATTCCTTCTTGTACGCATTCCCAAGTGGTTAGTTTTGCACCTTGGAGACGGGGCCGAGTTTCGTCCGCAAAAACTCTTCCGAGTCTTCCTTCTCGCCAAGCAGAACGAAATACACCTAAAGCAGTTCCGTAGCCGGCTGTTGCCAACGCACCGGCATTGCAGTGAGTTAGTAAGTTCAATTTTTCGGGTGTAGCTGGCAGAACTTCTAAACCTTTGTCGCCGATATCTTTACAAGTTTGCAAGTCTTCTGCTTGAATGGTTTTAGCCATTTCTAACAAAGTTTTTTGCACTTGTTCGACAGAACCGCTAGTTCTCTCGGCAGTTTTGAGCATTCGCGATATTGCCCAAAACAAATTAACCGCAGTGGGACGAGTCGATCGCAATAACTCGCCAACTTGTTCTAGTTTAGTAAAAAACTCGGTACGATCGCCCGTTTCGATTTCTCGCGCCCCCAAATACATCCCGTAGGCTGCTGCTACCCCGATCGCCGGAGCACCTCGGACTATCATAGTTTTAATCGCCTCAGCCATATCTTCGTAGCGACTAATTTCGACTACACCGTATTCTTTCGGTAGTCGGTTTTGGTCAATTAGCAGAACTCGGTCTTCTATCCAAGTGACAGGGGAAACAGGGGAGTTTTGAGCGGTCATCTATTTCAATTATGTGAGGGACAAGTTTCTATGATGCCATGAAGGCGACTATTCCTCTATGTTATGAGGGACACGCTGAATTTGCCAAAATCCCAGCCATGCGGTTTGAGATTCGAGACTGGAGATTTGAGATTGAATAATTGCTGGATACCTACCACTCTCTGGGTTTGGAACTTATACAGAGTTGGATTCTTTTTGACCAAAGTGTACTTAGTCAAAAACCGAACATTAAGTTGTGTAAATTATACTTACGTTTTTTGAAAACTTTCCGTAATCGGGAACAAGCTAGCTGTACCTGGGGTCTGTTTTTTTTAAGTTGAGAATGAAAAAGTGCGATCGAGCAACTTTCCAGATCCAACAGATTTACAAGAATCACCAAAATAGATAATCGTAAAGCTTTGTCTGTACAAATTGTACTGAGTTAAAGGCAGGTTTTGTGGTAGCCGTATTTGTGGTGGATTGAAGTAGCGACTATCATCGCACGGAAACAACATTTTGAAAACCTAACTAGGTGCATGGGGAAACAGTAATTATGAAAAACCAACAAATAGTATTCGTAGATTCAGCAGTTGAAGATTGGCAAAGTCTTGCCACAGGAGTTAAAACGGGTACAGAGGTAATTTTAGTCGATCGAGCCAGGGACGGCATCGAACAAATTGCCGAAGCACTGCAGAGCCGCAAAGGTATAGAAAGCGTTCACATTATTTCTCACGGGGAATCGGGAAGTTTGCAGCTAGGGCCAACTATCCTGAATTCCGACAATTTAGAAACATATCGCGACTGCTTGAAACGGTGGTTTTCGTCATCTGTCAACTCAATTAAAAATCGATTTGAAATTCTGCTATACGGATGTAATGTAGCAGCAGGTGAAAAAGGAGAGGCTTTTGTACAAAAGCTGAGCAAGTTAACAAAAGCTAACATTGCTGCTTCTTCAGATATTACGGGGAGTGCCCAAAAAGGCGGAAACTGGGTACTTGAATACGCTACTGGAGTGATTAAAACAGGATTGGCGATCGAGCCGGAGGTAATGGCAAGTTACGCGCACACCTTGGCGACGTTTACTGTTACTAATACCGCTGACTCTGGGCCTGGTTCGCTGCGAGATGCAATTACTCAAGCTAATGCCCTTGCTGGGGCGGATATTATTAACTTCAACATTCCTGCCGCAGGCGTTCAGACGATCGCGCCATTGACTTCTTTACCGATAATTACCGAGGCCGTAACGATCGACGGCACCTCTCAGCCAGGATTCGCCGGCACCCCGCTGATCCAACTCGATGGAACCAATGGCGGGGGTACAACTAACGGCATACTCATCACCGGCAGCGGCAGCACCATTCGGGGACTCGCAATCAATCGTTTTCAGGGTTCTGGAATCTTCATTTTAGGTAATACCGCCACAGGCAACTCTGTACTCGGCAACTACATCGGCACAGATCCCAACGGTACCGCAGACTTGGGCAACGGTGCTAGTGGCGTAGTAGTTGACAATGCAGCGGGTAACACGATCGGCGGGACTGCTGCGGGCGATCGCAACATCATTTCTGGCAACAATGCTTTCGGCGTGTTAATCAATGCCGCAGGTGCCACAGGCAACCGAGTGCTAGGCAACATCATCGGCACCAACGCTGCTGGTACTGCAGCGTTACCAAATGCCTTGACGGGCGTGCAAATATCGGGTGGTTCTAACAATATCATTGGCGGAACGACAGTAGCCGATCGCAACTTGATTTCTGGCAATGGCAGCGCTGGCGTGTTTATCGATGGTGCCACAGCCACAGGCAACACTGTGCTGGGCAACTTCATCGGCACCGACATCAACGGTACCGCAGACTTGGGCAACGTCGGTTTTGGCGTGGCTATTCAGAATGCGCCCAACAACACGATCGGCGGAAATACCGCAGGTGCGCGCAACATCATTTCCGGCAATAATGCTTTCGGTGTACTCATTCAAAACAGCCCTGCTACCAGCAACGCTGCCACAGGCAACAGAGTCGTGGGTAACTTCATCGGCACAGATGTCAACGGCACAGCAGACTTGGGCAACACCTTGACTGGCGTGCTCATACAGGATGCTGCCAGCAACACGATCGGTGGCACTGCTGCGGGCGATCGCAACATCATTTCCGGCAATGACGGTTTCGGCGTGCAAATTCTCAACGCCAATGCCACTCTCAACTCGGTACTCGGTAACTACATCGGCACCAACGCCGCCGGCACTGCTGCCTTGCCAAACACTATTGGTGTAGTTGTAGACAATGCACCCAGCAATACGATCGGCGGTAGTGTCGCAGGCGCTGGCAATATTATTTCCGGCAATAGCAGTCCCAACGCAGGTTTAGGCGTCCAGATTACAGGCGCCTCTGCAACAGGCAACACTTTGCGCGGCAACTTCATCGGCGTTGCAGCCAACGGTACTAGCCCCTTAGGCAATAGCTCGATCGGAGTACAGATTACCGCTGCAGCAACTAATAATGCGATCGGCGGTACAGCAGCAGGTGAAGGAAATATCATCGCCAACAATGGCAATATCGGCGTAGCTGTTGCATCTGGCACCGGCAACAGCATTCAAAACAACTCCATCTTCGCCAACCTTGGCCTAGGCATCGACCTCGGCAACAACGGCATCACCGCCAACGATGCGGGCGACGCCGACATCGGTGCAAACAACCTCCAAAACACCCCCGTACTCACTACCGCTACCGCCAGCGCTGGCAGCGTCACCGTCGCGGGAACTTACAACAGCACCCCCAATACCAACTTCACCCTGCAATTTTTCGCCAACACTCCCCCCGGCACCCAAGGCCAAACCTTCATCGCTTCTATCCCGGTAACTACTGACGCCGCCGGCAACGCTGCTTTTAATCAAACTTTCCCAGCAGCCGTCACCGCAGGCCAATTAATCACCGCGACAGCAACAGACGCCGCCGGCAACACTTCGGAATTCTCCGCACAGCCTGTTCCCGTTGTCGTACCGCTGAGTACCATCACCGGCATCAAATTTAACGACATTGACGGCAACGGCACTCAAGCCGCCGGAGAACTCGGTGTCGCCGGAGTGACTGTTTTTCTCGACACTAACGGTGACAACATCCTCAGTGCCGGTGAAACTTCCGCAACTACCGGGGCTGACGGCAGTTTCACTTTCGGCAACTTGCCTGCCGGCACTTACAACGTTCGGGAATTTGTGCCAGCTGGCAGTCGGCAAACTACTCAAAACCCCCCCCCAGTGATTCTGACAGCAGGTCAAACTACTCCTGCTACGGTGAATTTCGGCAACCAAGCAATACCCGCTGTACTCGGCAGCATTACTGGTATAAAATTTAACGACACTGACGGCAACGGCACTCAAGCAGCCGGAGAAGTTGGTGTGCCCGGAGTCACTGTTTTCCTCGACACTAACAACGACGGCATTCTCGATGCCGGCGAAACTTCCGCAATTACCGATGCTAACGGCGGCTTCAATTTCCCCAACTTGCCTGCAGGTACTTACAACGTTCGGGAAGTTGTACCGGCCAACAGCCAGCCAACTACTCCCAATCCGGTTGCTGTGACGCTGGCAGCAGGTCAAACTAATCCTGCTACAGTTAATTTTGGCAACCAAGCAATACCCGCTGTACTCGGCAGCATCACCGGCATAACATTTAACGACGACGACAACAACGGCACTCAAGGTGCGGGAGAAACTGGGTTAGCCGGAGCGACTGTTTTGCTCGGCACTGACCAGATCGTCTTCGGAGAAGCTTCCACAACTACTGGGGCCAATGGCAGCTTTACTTTCCCCAACTTGCCCTCCGGCACTTACTATGTCCTGGAAGTCGCGCCAGCCGGGAGCGAGCTAACTACTCCCAATCCGGTTGCAGTTACGCTGGCAGCAGGCCAAACTACTCCTGCTACGGTGAATTTCGGCAATCGCCCATTGCCTGTTCCGACTCCGACACCCGTATTCCGTAGCATTACTGGTATAATATTTGAGGACACCGACGCCGACGGCATTCAAGGTGCGGGAGAAACTGGCTTAGCCGGAGCGACTGTTTTCCTCGACAGTAACTTTAACGGCATTCTCGATGTCGGAGAAACTTCGGCAACAACTACCAGTCCTCTGGGCAGCTTCAATTTCCCCAACTTGGACACAGGTCTTTACACCGTTCAGCAAATCGTGCTGTCTCCCTACGAGCTGACTACTCCCAATCCGGTTTTCGTGACGGTGGGATTCCGCCAAGCTCCTCCTTATGAGGTGAATTTCGGCAATCGCCTCCAGACGGGTACCATAACTGGCACCATAACTGGCACTAAATTCAACGACACCAACGGTAACGGCACTCAAGATACCGGAGAAATTGGCATCCCTGGTGTCACAATTTTCCTTGACACGAACAACAACAGCACTCCAGACACCGGAGAAACCCAAGTTACTACCGATACCGAGGGCAGCTACAGCTTCCCCAACCTGCAAACAGGCACGTACAACGTCCGGGAAGTGGTGCCGACAGGTTTTACGGCAACCACCCCTAACCCCCGAACGGTTCCGTTAGATCCAGGTCAAACTTCCACTGCCAATTTCGGCAACCAACCAGTCCCGCCAACACCAACGCCAACACCAACACCAACACCAACACCGCCTCCGCCTCCGACTCCGCCTCAGCCTCCGACTCCCGTCCAACAAAGCAGCATCAGCGGTCTTAAATTCAACGACGGCAACGGCAACGGTACTCAGGATGCGGAGGAAACTGGTCTTTCGGGATGGCAAATTTTCCTCGATGCTAACGGGAACAACTCTTTAGATGATGGGGAAACTACTGTTACCACTGACAATTCTGGTAATTACAGCTTCAACAACCTCAATCCCGGCACTTACAATGTGCGGGAAGTCCAGCAGACTGGCTGGACGCAAACTACTGCTAATCCGGCGGCGGTTAATCTGGGTAGTGGCGAAAGTCAATCGAACGTTAATTTTGGCAATTTTCAAAATATTAGCATCTCCGGCAGCAAGTTTAATGACCTCAATAACAATGGGGTTTTGGATGCTCAAGAACCGCTCTTGCCGAACTGGCAACTCTTCCTTGACGCTAACAGCAATGACTCTTTAGATGCTGGAGAAGTTAATACTTCTACTGATAGTTTGGGCGGCTACAGTTTCGCCAATTTAGGCCCGGGAACTTATCGAGTTCGGGAAGTCAATCAACCTGGTTGGACGCAAACTACTGCCAATCCTGCTGATATTATTGCTGTCAGTGGCACTAATGTTGACAATATTAACTTTGGCAATTCCTTCGCCCAAGTCCAACCAACACCAACACCAACACCACTACCACCGCAAGAAGGACAAGATGCTGACTGCATTTGTTCGCAAATTGTTTTACCCAGCATTAGCAGTATTCGCAGTCCAAATTCTGTCACTAATAGCCGCAACGGTACTAACGGCAACGACACTATTCTCGGCACTAATAACGGTGACGAAATAAATGGTTTTGACGGCGATGATTTGTTGGCAGGATTGCGGGGCAATGATAATATTTACGGGGGACTTAACAGTGCTTTCCCGGTTGGCCCAGATATAGACACGGACTTGGTGTTTGGCAATGAGGGTAATGATTACCTCAATGGGGTTGCTGGAGATGATTTAATCTTTGCGGGCAAGAACGAAGATGTTGTTTACGGTGGCAAAGATGACGACATTATTTTCGGCGACCAGGAGAGCGATACTTTAATTGGCGACCAGGGTAACGATACTATCTACGGGGGAACTATTAACCCCTTCGACCCGGATTTGACTGGCAACGATTTGGTGTTCGGTTTGGCGGGCGATGACTTCCTCAGCGGGGAGAAAAATCAAGATACGATCGCAGGTGGTGATGGTAATGATACAGTGCGTGCTGGCAAGGGCGATGACTTAGTTGTCGGCGAATTGGGCAGCAACCTGCTGTTTGGCGATGAAGGCAGTGATACTATCTGTGGCGGCGAGGGGGAAGATACAGTGTACGGGGATATTGGTAGCCCCCTCCCCATTGGTTCTACGGGCGGAAAAGACCAAATATGCGGCGGTTTGGGCAACGATTGGTTGTTTGGCAATGAAGGTCAGGATACTGTCAACGGGGATACTGGGAACGATACTCTTTACGGCGGTAAGGATGAGGACAGTTTGCTTGGCAGTGCTGGGGACGATTGGCTGTTTGGAGATCAGGGGAATGATACTCTGATTGGAGGTACCGGGAACGATCGATTTATGTTGGGTATTGACCTCGGCAGCGAGACTATTTTAGACTTTCAATACGGCCTCGATTCGATCGGCTTAATGGGTGGTCTGGATTTCTCCCAACTGAGCATTGTTGCCGAGAATAGTTCAACTCTCATCCGAGTTACTGGTTCCGGGCAACTTTTGGCAACTCTCAACAATGTGCCTGCAAGCGTGATTACTGCCACAGATTTTGCACTCCTGTAGTGCGATCGAGCTAATTAATTAGGTGAGAATATTGTAGGGACGATGGATTAAGAAACTGTTGGCAAATAAAAAAAGGGTGAAACCAAACATTTTACAGGAGATTCCACGTTATTTGTGAAGTACACCCCTGATCCATGAATCCCCGTAGGGAAAAGGCAATGCCTTTTCCCTACTACTTTATGAACCTAGAATACGCTGTATAATCATGGCAAATAAATTCTGATGAGCCAGAAGTAATATCGTTTTCGGTTACACAGCGCCGTGTTTTACCTGGGGAGCATCTCACATTTGCAACCAAGCTAGAAATTGGAGTTTTGAGGCAGGAGACAGAAGGCTCTCTGCCCCTCCTAAGTCACCACAACCTGCTGTACCTCGTTTCAGACCCCAATCAGCCCAAACCCGCCTTCCTCGCGCACAACCTGCTGCTTGATGAGCAAATTACCCGCTTTCTATTGGGAGAAAAAAGACAAAATAGAAAATAGCTTGCCCCATATACCCTACGGCTGGTCATGCACTACTTTGAGAAATCGCTTTTCTCTCTAAAATTTTGTGGCAGCCCTTACCAAAGCATCACTGAAGCTTCGCCACCAGCCAAGTTAGAGTATAAGCGAATTCTCAGCACATACCGCCGACCTTTATAAAGCCGAACATTGATTTGTGCATTCAAGTCTGTGCCACTGTCGTCGTCACCAGCAACATATTTCAGATCACCACTCTGATCCTCGAAAAGAACCATGACTGTATCTGTTTCTCCGAAGGTTCCAATTGTATAGCTTCGAGTAGCAGAGGGGTTGATCGCAAAGTTTTTCTGTTCAGCAGGTGCGAGGGATAGAATCTCCGAACGGAAGGGTTTAAGTTCTGTATAACTCGAGTCATCAAGCGGGGGATAGAATAATCGTACCTGCAACACATCCTGCTCAGAAAGTCCGCCAGCCGGCTTTAATCCGTTCTGGTACTCCACAGGTTTCTCAATGAGTCCCGCTGCAAAAGCGTAGTGCATGATTGAGTTGGGGTCCCACTTTGACCCCTCCACTTCTCCTACTGCAAGCTTTTGGAGCACATTATAAAAAGTTGTATCTCGGTCCCACTCGTTAGGAGCAGCAGCAAAATATTTATAAACGGCTTCTTCGTCCCATACGATACCTGCAAACGGGTTTTGGTGCTCATGAGGGAAACCTAAAGCGTGGCCTATCTCGTGAACAGGGACATCTACCCCACGGGAATCAGCCCGAAGATCCCAGCCGAAGTTCATGGTTCGCTCGCCTTGCTTAGGAATATCGAGCGCATCGCGGCCAAGATATGACCAGGCTCCATCCCCTTGCACAAAGCCGATTCGTATCTCTGCCTCGCTGATGTTCCGAACCTCCTCAAACTTGATACCAATCCCTACCTTCTTCCATACCTCAAACCCCTGCCGCACAATCTCCTTCTGTTCATTCCCGCCTGAATTGGGACCACTCTCAAAAAAGTAATAACGTAATTTTGTACCGTTAACCCACTTCTTCCCGATTAACCGTATTAGACGAGCACGCTCCGGCGACACGCTCGGATCGAAAGTGCGTGGAGGAACCTTGGGCAAAGCACAAAAATGTTGTGCTTCTTTACCTGATTCGACGCCATCTAAACCAACTTTGATTCCGAGCTTAGCTTCAAGTTGTTCGATGCGTTTTAGTAATTGCTCAACTAGATAAGAGTCGATTTGTGAAATTTTAGTCATGACAAATTCCTCCAAAGTGAATAACTAGAGACTTTAAGTCCCCAGAACCAGCTATTTTGAGAATGTTTATTTTCATCTACCTGAATCAAGTGGGAACACAGTAGATTCAGGAAAGAGAAACTGCAATCATGTCAACAATGACCTAGATAAATGCGAGCTGTCGAGCTTTACGGTTGGCAATCAAACACTATCCAAAGTATTGATATCAATAATTGACAATAGCCTACGACAGCTTACTGCATAGCCTTTATAGGCTATCATATCAAACTTGGCCTAGTGGGGGTCGTAGGTTCAAACCCCCCCCGCTTCGATCGACGACAAAACCCGCTTAATTAAGGGGGTTTTGTAGTTTTTGTAAATATTTTCACTCTTTGGCAATGATTAAACAATCACTGTCAACTTTAGACAGCATATCTGGAAACGCTGACGTGTAGTTGCCATTTTTGTCTACAATCCTGCGGAGTATATATCCCTTCTCAGCAGGTCTGCCGAAAAACGAGTTTGTGCGATGCCAGAGATCTCCATTCGGAGTGTTCGGATCTCGATCGATCAAAAAATTTACAAGCCACTGCGGCACAGACCATCCAAACACTATCGGCGTGATGTGTGCGTGCTGCAAAGTTGCATCAGAGAATCGGAACAAGTAAGTGATCCGAGAAAATTTGACTAAATAAAGTAACATCCGTCCCGCCATTGATGAATGAAATGTCCAGATAACAGGGTCAAAAACGCGCAGCAATAACGTCCGTTCGTCAGCATTCCAGTCTGAACTGTACATCGTCAAACAATGGTCGGGTAAAACATTCCCGTCCATAAAAAATATACCTTGCAGGACTTCGGGTAACTCCGCTGGGTGTGCTACTTTCATCCAATTCGCGATGTCTTTTAGTTGCTTTTGTTCGATTAACATGGTATTATTTATCCTCAAAATAGTTGTGTTTTGGTTTCCTATTAGATACCCCCTTGATTTCTTAGTCGATCGATCGGACTTCGTTTGTGTGGCGTGCGGTTTCAACTGAGATGTTGCACCATTGCCAATAAGTTTTTCAAGGGCGGGCGGGACACCCCACAAGAAACTTGATGTCTTGTGGAACAGGCATCTTGCCTGTTCTTGAGAATTGTGTAATATCTCAGTTTCAACCGCTGTCTGATGCGAGCTTTTGGATTAATTACCCCTGCCAATTCGGCTCCGGCGAGCGACGCACTTTGCCTACCGTACTCACGACATCCACCAGCATCTTGAGTGCGATGTCTTTACCGGGGCAAATCCGTCCCGCGCTACGATCGCCCACCGAATTAAAACCCATATGAAAAGGGCACAGATTCTCCCGCTTAGGGTTGAATTCGTATACCGTAGAACCCCAGAAACTCCCGTCTAGCAGCCCCAGGCTCAGCGGTATCAGTACCTTAGTCCCGGCGGGGAAAGTCCGCTCTTTGCCCGCTACCGTTGCGGTGAAAGGCTCTGTCGCGACTCGGTGGGTGGCGCTGACGGGGGCCCAGAGGCGGGCGCATTCCAGGAGGAAGAGCTCGATCGACTGGCGATCGTCCAAATCGAGCCGATCCCAAAAATCAGTCGGGTTAATTTGGGCCGTCTGCTGTCCTTTATAGGCGGGGAGAGGGCGGTATCCCATTGCCGTGTTGCCTAGGTGCAGGGGGCCTTGCAGTCCCGCTATGCCCATAATCGATGTCATCAGCTTCGCCAATTCCCGTTTAGTCATGGCGTTGTTTTCCGAGCTCTCCTCGAAGTCGGCTAAAGCTGGGGAATTTTCATAGATAGTCGCTGCACGCTCGATTAGAGTGGACAAATCCCCGTGTCCAAACAGGTTCAGGCTTTGCAGCAGGTTGCCGATGACGGCGAAGTAGTGCAGCGGGCTTTGGCGGGTGTAATGTAATTCGGTGAGGAGTTCGATCGACTCTGAATCGTCTGGATTAATCCCAAAGATGACGTAGTGCAAATATCGGACTAAAAATCCCATCCAACCACGCTTGACATCGGTAAAAAACGCTCCCCCCGCACCGTGCGACATCTCGGCATAATCGGCAGCTAGCCGATCGAGCAACCGTCTGCTGATTTCGTCTCCCTGGCGATCCGTTGTCGCACTGTTGAAGAGATATTTCTGCATACAGCTTCGGAATGCTGCGTGGTTGCTGCTACTATCAGTTTCGCGATCGGACAAAGACAGTAGAAAAAGGTTTCTGCCGCCGACATCTTGGTTGGGCGCGCGATCGGAATCGAGTACAGAAGTACCAAGCCGCCATCCGCGCGCCTGGGGCGATGTGAGTGCTTTTTCCAGCGTGTCAAACTCTCCCATCACGACTTGCCCCGCGCAGCAAAAATTGGCTCCGAAAGCCAGCCTTTTTAGTGGCAAATAGGTGGGTTCGTTGGCAATCAAACCCTCAATCAGGGCGATCGGCGGTAACATCGTTTTGCTGAGACTTTCTTCCGGGTTTTGCAAAGCCCAAACCTGAAACTCGTTCAGGGCCGGGTTCATCAGCGATGAGAAAATAGTATCTAAATTTAGGTTCATCATAATTCCTCCGAGAACCCTTCGCCATAATGCGCTTCGCATTTAGCAGCAAGAGGGTATTGAGCAGTAATAGAGCGGGAGTGAATACCGGCTTCATTGCCAAAATCAGTAAGTATAACTATAGCCATCTTTCTTTGTGAAGGCAGTGGCAATATAGATATAGTTTTACTGAATATGTCTGCGCTCAAGTCTAGCCTTTTTCCGGAGATTGAGTGGAATTTTTAACAATTTCTGGTAAGTATATCTACTTTCTGAATCTCAAGTATTAGCCCCCATCTTTGAGAGCCGCACATAAACCGTAGTTATGTGCGACTACTTGCTATTAAATTTAGCCAAAATCGGCGACATTAATTAGACTGGACGACACCCCATTCAGAGCAGCTAAAATTTCTCCGGTTGCTGACAAACGGATGAAGGTTGCACTGTTTTCTTGAGTTATTGACAGTTGGGAGAAAGTAAGATTGTTGCCTAGAGAAAGCAAATCTTTAGTGCCTTCTTTTTTGTGATCGCGCCCTGTTGCACTTTGAAGACTCCGCAAATAAGCGAATAAACCAGGGCTTTTTGTCCAGTCCCGCAGCGTCACCTCATCATTGTTAATGAATTTCAGCAAGTCATCGCCGCTCATCCCCTCATCATTAGCAGCCCAATCACGCCAGCGGTAAGGCGATTCAATCAGCAGCTTGTACTTATCAACTTTTCCCTATAAAAAGGCTTTTTCTTCTCTGACCTTTTCTACATCATCTAAAAGCTTGAGAAATAGAATCCCAGTAAATTGGGCCAAACGGTCTAATTCCCCATTCATTCCCTTTTCTTTCCGCATGATGTCAGGCGCAGATTTTATCACGCTTTCGAGAGGTTGAGCGGTGGTGACGGGTTTATTGGTTTGAGATGTAGTGCGTTTGGGCATTTTGAGAGAAAATTAAAGTAATCAAACTTAGAAATAGAACTCTTAGAAAATATCTATTAGACTGAGTACAAAAGATTTTGTAATTGATTTAGTGCTTTTTCTAAATTTTCTTGACCTCCAAACAGTGTTAATATTTGACTTGCATCACCATACTCAGCAAATTCAGGATATTTTCCAATTGAATCGACAATATGACGAAACACCATAATTCCTTTTTTAGAATATTTATTTAAAAATATTACTAATATTTCTTTTTCTTTCTCATTATATTTTTCCCAAAAATTAGCATTGTTATTAAGTACCCATTCACTTCGCTCCTTTTCCGTAAAATTTGGACTTTTCATAAAATCAATGGATTCTCTAAACGTATGTTGAATTTGATGGCTATCTTTCATTGTAGAAAGATAGACAGCACCGCGTCGGCCCAATTCTCCGTTTGATTCATCCCAACGTATTCTTTGAAAATCCATGTCTATATCAGAAATAACCTGGTTATCAATTTTGTACAAGCAATCTCCTTTGACTTTTAATACAGCATTACTCCTTTCATCGATCCCAGTATTTTCTACATCATAACACTGGTAACAAAGCTCAAAAGTTAACGCCAATTCTTCTTGATTTTCTGTAAAGAAGGGCGAAACAGACGATAGGTCTACTGCTACACAACCGACTTCAAACCCAACTTCCAGAGCTAAATCCCTTTTTACTAATTTAGAATTTATTATATAACTATCAATTTTTACCATTAGACTATTTAAATCAAGAGGTGGTACATCTTCTTGAATAACTTTGAGGCATGATGCCATATCTGGATAAATACAAACAATTCCTCCTCGTTTATTACAGTCAGATAGTAAGTTCTTTGCAATGCTATTTATTTTAGGTTTTCTATCTTTATAAAAAGCCTCATCTTTGGTGACAAAATGCACTACGTATGAACTCAGTAATTCTAAAATTGCCTCCCAAATAACAGAATCCTTAAACTGTTGATTGTTATTATTTGGTGGCGATTTTTCGTTAATTCTTTTTAACGCTGATTGAGCGTGTTCCCATGTAAAATCAACTCTATGAAATAACGAGTCTAGTTCTGTGATTCTTGCCTGAACAGCCGATTTTATTTCAGCTTCATCGGGGACTTTGTAGGGAGAGTGAGACCTCATAATTACTGAAATGCTTTTAAAATTTTTCTTGATTTCTTCAGTCGCTTTTACTCCTTTCGCAATTGTATTTCTAGTAATTTCCTCTTCAAGAACTGAAGGCAAGCCTATTTTACCATTTATTATTTTTAGAATATAAATTAACGCCGAACCTATAGCAGTTCTCAGCAAAAGATTAGAGTCTTGCAACCATATATTTGCATCAATTACCACACAAATTGGTTTTTGTTCTGCGGACATTATTACAACTCCTTTCACTTCTCCTAAACCGAATACAATAAACTCTGCAACTGCTCGACTGCCTGCTTCAATTTATCTGCTCCGCCAAATAAGCCAGCAATTTCCCGCACGTTGCCATACTTCTCAACCGCTTTCACCTTCAGAGATGCTGGCATTACCAACTGCTGCGGCCTACCTTGAGCATAAATCCCAAATCCCAAATCTAAAATCTAAAATCTAAAATCAAATGACGCCCGCTAAAGTTTCCCACCAGTACAAAAGCACTTTAGAAGAAACCCGCAGGCGTCAAAATCAAGCAAACTTAAATCTTAGAAAAGACCCAGTGTGAAAGATTTGTCGATCGGGAAAATAGCACCAATACCCAACCACAAAGTTACCGCAGTTCCCAAGAGGAAAACAGTAGTAGCAACCGGGCGGCGGAACGGATTTTGAAACTTGTTAACATTCTCGATGAACGGAATCAAAATCAAGCCAACGGGAACACCAGCCATACAAGCAATACCCAACAATTTGTTAGGCAAAACGCGCAGGAGTTGGAACACAGGCCACAAATACCATTCCGGCAGAATTTCCAGCGGAGTAGCAAAAGGATTAGCAGGTTCCCCAACCAAAGACGGGTCTAGTACAGCCAAACCCACGCACAGAGAAATCGTTCCCATGATGACTATAGGGAAAACGTAGAGCAAGTCATTAGGCCAAGCTGGTTCGCCGTAATAGTTGTGACCCATGCCCTTAGCGAGCTTAGCGCGGAGGTCTGGATCGCTCAAATCTGGTTTTTTGAGAATAGACATAGTGAGAGTGTTCTCCTTTTAGTTTTACCCGGGCCTGCCATTCCGCTGTATTCGTTAGTTTGAATCAGCGGCGCGATTGCAGGAAGTATTAGCCGTAAATAAATATCATGAGTGATGAATTCTGAATTTTCAACTCACAATTCAGCGGGGGGCAAAAAAAATACCGCCCCCACAACTCAAAACTTACAACGGGCCAGAGATACCTTGCTTGCGAATCATCAAGAAGTGAGCCAGCATGAAGACTACAATCAGCCAAGGCAACACAAAAGTGTGCAAGCTGTAGTAGCGAGTCAAAGTGCCTTGACCGACGCTGACACCGCCGCGCAGCAGTTCAACCATCAAAGAACCGACAAACGGGATAGCTTCGGGGACACCGGAAACGATTTTAACCGCCCAGTAACCGATTTGATCCCAAGGCAGCGAATAGCCGGTCACGCCGAAAGAAACAGTGATGACTGCCAAGATTACTCCTGTCACCCAGGTTAATTCGCGGGGCTTTTTGAAGCCGCCTGTCAGATAAACCCGGAAGATGTGCAAAATCATCATCAGCACCATCATGCTCGCAGACCAGCGGTGGATGGAGCGGATCAGCCAGCCGAAGTTGACTTCAGTCATCAGGTATTGCACTGAAGAAAAAGCTTCTGCTACCGTCGGACGGTAATAGAAAGTCATGGCGAAGCCGGTGGCAAACTGGATCAGAAAGCAAACTAAAGTAATTCCGCCCAAGCAATAGAAAATATTGACGTGCGGGGGTACGTACTTAGTAGTGATGTCGTCGGCGAGCGCCTGAATTTCCAGGCGTTCCTCAAACCACTGGTAGGTTTTTGAGTCGGTGATTTGTTTAGAAAACATGGAGCCAGAATTCCTAAAAGAATATTGCTGTGGTTGAGGTTCAGGGCAGCAGCCACAAGGTTTTTTGTCGCCCCGCGCCGAGCAGCTTGCTTTTACTAGCAAATGCCTGAGGCTATTTTTTAAATTTGGAGCTGACGAAAGGAACTCTCTTGTGCGATCGCCTGCAAGCCCTGGGAAACTAAGCGGTGGCTTGTCCCTACTCGCTGGCGTTGCCCGATCGAATTCCAGACTGTGATAAAAAATGTAACATAATTGCCGTGCAATTTTCACGCGGGCGATGCTTTGGCTGAGTCTCAAGTACCATTTTCTGCAAGCTTAACATCCGCCCCAAGCTGGCATACAGCCAAGAGCAGAGCTACAGACCAAAGTCCGAGCCGGCCAGCGGGTCGCTGGAGCGTAAATTTTAATATTTATGATAAAACTTCACTTATTTTGCGATTAAATGTTACATTTAACTAATTTTTTGTTCGCGGGGGATGTTTGACGAATGCCGAATGCCTTGGGGAGAGTTAAATGCGCCAAAGCTTAAAAGCCTACAAACTTAAAATACAGGAGATGCAATACTTGCCTATCTTTTACAGAAAAATCATGCACAGACGAGTTTTCCAGATTGCTATTTTACTTTTCCTCCAAGTCGCCCTGGTTCTAGGCCCGTGGGCGGGGCCGGCGGCGGCGCTGACTCCTGAACAGCAGCTATTGAGCGAAGCTTGGCGAATTGTCAATCGCTCTTACGTGGATGACAAATTCAACAATCACAATTGGTGGTCGATTCGCGAAAAAGCTGTAAAGGAACCGCTCAACGACAGACAGCAGACTTACACGGCTATTCAGGGGATGCTGGCAAATCTGGACGACCCCTTCACTCGACTGCTGAAACCAGAACAGTACCGCAGTTTGCAGGTCAACACTTCGGGAGAATTGACGGGTGTGGGGCTGCAAATTGCGATCGACCCCCAGACAAATACCTTAACTGTGGTGGCTCCTTTGGCGGGCTCACCGGCGGATAAAGCTGGCATCCAACCCCTCGATCGCATTCTGAAAATTGACGGCACTCCTACCTCAGAATTGAGCCTAGACGAAGCAGCAACTCGAATGCGCGGCCGCATCGGCACTCCCGTTACCTTGACCTTGGGGCGCGAGGGAAGGGACGCTGCTGAGGAAATTGAGCTAGTGCGCGATCGCATTGCTCTGAATCCGGTTTACGCCCAATTGCAGTCGGGGTCGGAGAATTTACCGGTGGGCTACATTCGCTTGAGTCAATTCAGCGCTAACGCTACTGAGGAAGTCGCTCACGCGATCGACCGCTTGGAAAAACAAGGAGCGGCCGCCTACATTCTCGACCTGCGGAACAACCCGGGCGGACTGTTGCAAGCAGGGATTGAAATTGCCCGCCTGTGGCTCGATTCCGGGACGATCGTCTACACGGTGAACAGACAAGGCATTCTCGGCAGTTTTGAAGCCTCTGGACAAGCCCTAACTAACGATCCGCTGATTGTTTTGGTGAACAAGGGAACTGCCAGTGCTAGCGAAATTTTGGCTGGTGCGCTGCAAGATAACGGCAGAGCTCAACTGGTAGGAGAAAAGACTTTTGGCAAAGGACTGATTCAATCGCTGTTTGATTTGTCTGACGGTTCCGGGTTAGCCGTGACTGTTGCTAAGTACGAGACACCGAACCATAAAGATATTAACAAGCTGGGGATTTCGCCCGATCGCGTAGTGCCTTTGGAACCCATTGCGCGCGATCAAATCGGCACCGCAGCAGACTTGCAATATCAAGCTGCACTGCAACTACTGAAAGAAAAAACCGTGCTGGCAAAGTCAGTATAAGCCGGAGTTTGAAGTTTTGAGATTGCAACAGGTGAGAATACGCAGGTCTGTCTGTCTCTGCGTTTCGTTCGCCCGGACAGACAAGAATCATCCTAAAAACTCTTTTACTCAAAAGTGATATCACGTCCGACAGATTCATCTGTCATTCTTCGCTGTGCGAAGCAATGACATACAAGAATGATGCACATCGGACGTGATATCAAAACCCAAAACTCCCCTTTCCTTAAGGTTGCGGGGTTGAGTCGTCGGCTTCTGGTACCACGGCTTCTTGTAAAATCACCGGACGCTGCTGCGGGTCAGCTTGGTTGCTTTGCTCTTGCATCACAGTTTTAGCAAGGCTAGGGTCAAAGTAGCGGTTAAAGTCCGATCGCGACTGATTTACTCGCCCTTGGGTAAGATTGACTTCAGCTTGGATTTCGTGCAATTTTTCTTGCACCGCCCGGTAGTGAGGCCAAAGCTGAAGCAAAGCAGAAGTGGCACAGACTGAAAGTACCATGTTGACTGCCAACTTGACGCCTGTTTCGGCCGCGAGGGTTTGGTGAGGGTAAGAACGCTGGCGGCTGCTGCTGCGACGAGGAGTAACCCGAGGGGGGTTTTTTACAGGACGCAGTGGGGTAACGGGGGGTTGAATCGCTTGCATAATTTTTTTTCAAATACCTGAGACTGACGTTTTAGAGTTCAACAGAGCAAATTCTGAGCTTAACGCACACTCGCCGCTGTTTGTCAGGGTGCTGACAGCCAAAATTGTTGAGACAAAGGTGACCCCTGAAGACGGAATTTTCCCATAAAAATGCCTGCCCTTGCAGTGTCGTCTTGCTGAACACAAACAATCTACTGCACTGGGGCAGCAATTGTCTGTATCTGTAAAGCGAGAGATTTAACTGTTCAGGCAGGCGTTTTGCGGTTCGCAACTGGTGTCTGGAAACTATTTGTACAGTTCAGTTGACAGCCGGAAAGCCATGATTCCGGGAATCAAAGCAATTACGAGCGCTACGTAGACTTGGGTATCTGTTAAAGACATATTCGCAAAACTCCTTTTCGCGGGGACGAGCTTTCACCAATTTGAGACAAATTGGCGCTTTTGGGAATCATTTGTTACAACTTGCAACACAAATGGTGCGTCCGGGGAGGAGTGGCGCAGTGGCGCAGTGGCGCAGTGGCGCAGTTTTTGAGTGTCGGAGGGGGAGAATTTTTCGTTGTTTCCTGGGACTGCTTCCTTCGGACGTTGTTCGGACGATCGCCTCGCACAGAATTACCGCGTTAGGTTAAGATTTAAGTGAAGGTGACACTAATGTTAGACAGAGCGGGTAATTTGCGCTGCGCTCGACCCTTGCCAATTTTAGGTGCACAAAATAGTTAATGCTAGATCAATTTCTCGACGCTTCACCCAATTTTGGAGTTGACGGCTTTTTATTATTGTTGGTTTTGGTGGCTTTGGAGGCTGTACTTTCGGCTGACAACGCGATCGCCCTGGCGTCTATTTCTAAAGGTTTGGAAGATGCCAAGGAACAGCAAAAGGCTCTCAACGTTGGTTTGATAATTGCTTTTGTACTGCGGATCGCTCTAATTTTAACGGCTACTTGGGTGATCCAATACTGGCAGTTTGAAATGCTTGGTGCTCTCTACCTGCTGTGGCTTGTTTTCCAACATTTTACTTCAGATACAGACTCCGAAGGAGAACATCACGGGCCCAGATTTGCGTCTGTGTGGCAAGCAATTCCCATGATTGCTTTTACGGATTTAGCGTTTTCTTTGGATAGCGTTACTACTGCGATCGCTGTTTCTGACAACACTTTTATCGTCGTAACTGGCGCTACTATTGGAATTATTGCCCTGCGATTCATGGCCGGGTTGTTCATCCGCTGGCTGGATGAATTCGTTCACCTAGAAAGTGCTGGTTACATCACAGTTGGGTTCGTGGGAATGCGGTTGTTGGTGAAAGTAATTGATCCAGATTTAGTTCCTCCGCAATGGCTGCTAGTTTCCAGTATCGTCTTGATGTTTGTCTGGGGATTTTCTAAGCGTACTCCCGAGCCAGTCGAGATTGCAAAATCTCTAGACATTGCTCTCAATCAGGCGGATTCAGAAGTGGCAGTGCCAGAATCGCAAGGACAGAAGTCCGAAATTTAACATACTTTCCTCTGAATAAAAGTAGCTTAAATCTGTAAAACCAACAAGATTGAAGGCTGGTTAAAACCTGCAAAAGCCTTTCATCCCGGTGACTTTAGTCCGGGGATGAAAGGCTTTTATTTTGTAATATCGTTTCCTTCACTAGCCGATCAAACTTATAGGAGTACAATTGGGCCTATGGGAAGGCATTTATCCAAATCAGACTCAGCAATGGTTGCGCGGGTGCGATAGCGAGGGGAATTTGTTGCTGACGGGGTTGGCGCCATATTGGCGATGATAGCAGGCGATCGATCCGGATCTGATTTGAGCCTTGGTGGTGGCTGTATTTTTTGACGATAGGGAAAGAGGGCGAACGATGGGAAGAAGTTGCAGGCGATCGGGTTTCACCTGTAGGTAAAAAATGTAACGGTGAAAGCCACCGGACGCGGACAACTTTTGCGGCTTAACCGATCATATTGGCACGTTCTGGTGCAGCGGGGTTGTTAGGCGACGACAGGAAGATTTCAGTCATCACGATCAATCACCCTTCGCATTTCCTCATCACAATCACCACACCATTTCTCTTCCCACTCGTAACCTGTTGTGACTTTTCCGCATTTATCACAATTTTTTAAAATATTGTAGGAATTACATTCCTCATTAGAACAAACCCCAGCAAATTCTCCATAAATGATAAGGGTATCTTTACAACAGTTAGGACACATAGTGAAATCATCAATATACACTTGGTTTATCTCATCAAGATATGCCTCTTCATCCAACTTCCGCAAAATACTTTCTCGATCGCTTTGAAATTTTTTAACCTTCTCTTCACCGAGCGCTACGAGTTCGCGTAAACGCTTATCATTGATGCGCTTGTAAACTGACTCTATTGACCGAACCTTTGCTCTTATTTCGGGATTTGTGTTAAGCGGAGTTGAAGTGATATCTATTTTTACCTCATGGATAAGGAATCTATCAATCAAATCAATGAAATCAATAATCCCTTTGTTGAGTTCAAACTGATTTACGTCGATTTTATAGTGTTCAAAACGATTTCTATATTTCTGAATTTTTCTAATCACCTCGGTGTCAGACTCGGAAAAACTCACTTTGGGTCCAATCTGTAATCGATCCAAAGCTTCATCTAAGTTGACCGTATTTAGTTCCTTTCCATTCTTTAACTGTTTCTTTATGTCCTCAATTTTGCCTGCAAATATAAGTTCTGGCAGATGCTGTGACAACCTTTCTTTAAGAAGTAGGAGGAATCCTGAAAATAGATGAAGTACCCCATACTTATAATCCTTCTGGGGCTTGGAAATTGGGTAGATATATTGTTCATACTCAATGTCATCATCAAGCTCATATAGTTCATCTAGACCTCTTATGATGAAGTCCAAGCCATTCTCTAACAAACTCAGCTCTAAAATATCATCTTCTGCCATTTTTGGAACCAAATTACATCAAAATTGATTCTTTCTTCATAGCATCTACATAATATTTCGTCAACCCCTTCTGGCTGTCCCAGAGGCTTGGTTTCAAAAATAGTGGCTGATACAAATTTATTCAGATACCGAAAAAAGCTACCTTTATTAGATACTAGGCTATATTTACTTTCATAATCAGCGACATCCACAAGAAATGGGTTCTCAAGAGATTCATACTTATCTTTCCGAACCTAAATTATGGAATTATTTAGTTTACGAACCAAGTCAAGAGGCGATTCTCCAATGGATAACTCACTAAGCTATGCACACATCCTCAAAAAAACCCTGCAAGAAGCAACGATCGCCCAACCGCGTTTACAGGCCATCCAGCTCTACCCCGTCTGTGATGTCGATTCGGGTCAGTTTCTGATTCTGGCTACAGGCTGGGATAAACAGCGCTGGATTGACACGATTCTGTTTCATGCTCGTTTAGTCGATTATCAAATTGTAATTGAAGAGGATAACTTCGAGGAAGGTCTAAGCCAAGCGCTGATTGCAGCCGGTATAAAAGCAGAGCATATCGTGACTAGCCCCTTCCCTGACAACACTGATAGAGAGAAAACGTATCAGACAGTATAAGGAAGAAGGAAGAGGGGGAGACTGGGAGATGGGAAGAGGGGGAGGATTTTTTCCCAATTAGCCATTAGCAATTAGCCATTAGCTATGGCTTAGGCTTACCGACAAAGAAAGCTAAGGGAGAATTATCACCACAAGATAACCGAACTTTAGAACCAATGGGAAAAACATTTCCTGTGGTTGTGAGTGCATATAATTTTTCGCCCGAAGGTGTTTTTAAACAATAACGATTTTCTCTGCCTAAAAATTGGCGATCGCAAATCACAACAGCCGAATCTTCATCTAAGAATAAACTCAAGTCTTCCTGCCGGATCATCAATTCTCCTTCAGTAGAAACATCACAAGGAACTTTTACAAATGAATCTCCTTTAACAGCAAAACAACCTACTTCTGTTTCCCAAAAATCCTGCTTCAACGATGCAGACACAAAATTAGCTTGAGTCACAAACTCAGCCACAAATCGAGATGCTGGTTCTTGATAAACTTCCTCTGGAGTGCCAAACTGTTCTAATTGGCCTTGACGCATCACCGCTACCCAATCTGAAATCGAAAGTGCTTCTTCGCGATCGTGCGTGACAAATACACCAGAGGTTCCCGTTGCTTTGAGAATCTCGCGGACTTCCTGACGCAATCTTAACCGTACTTGTACATCTAAATTACTCAATGGTTCATCTAGTAAAATAATCGCAGGTCTAGGGGCTAAAGCACGGGCTAGGGCTACTCGCTGTTGCTGACCCCCCGATAATTCATGGGGATAACGGTTTTCCAATCCTTCTAATCCCACCAGCGCTAATGCTTCGGTGACACCTTTCTGAATATTATGCTTTGACTCTTTTCCTTGATGCGTTAAGCCAAAAGCTACATTTTTCGCGACTGTCAAATGGGGGAAGAGTGCATAGTCTTGAAACACCATACCAATGTCTCGCTGTTCCGGCGGGACTGACATATTAACAGTGGCTACAGTTTTTCCTGCTAGAGCGATCGTCCCTGCTTGTAGCTGTTCAAAACCAGCAATTAACCGCAGCAACGTTGTTTTCCCACAACCCGATGGCCCCAACAACCCCAGGATATCTCCTTGATGTAAAGTCAGGGTGACAGATGCCACCGCAGGTGATGCTGCTTGGGAATACTGTTTTGTTACACCATCCAAATGCAGAATTATCGGTCGAGCCATTATTGCTATAAATAATCAACAACTTACTATTCTACAATAAACCAGTTTAGTGAGATAAATTGTCATAAAGACTTGACAAATGTTTACACATACTGATAAACTAGCAAGCTAGACTTTTTACTAGCAATGAAAAATTCCCAAAAATCACTACAGCAAACAGCAATCAGCACAATCCAATGGCGATCGACCTTACGCGGTTTATCCGCTAGTGGGTGGACACTTGCGGTTATCGCTTTAGCATTGCCGATCGCCATACCAGTGATCAGTGTCTTATCCAGTATCTTTTTGGAAGCTAAAGATACATGGCAACATTTAACCGATACAGTTTTAACTCGTTATATCGTCAACTCTTTATTGTTAATGATCGGTGTAGGTTTTGGTGTTGTCGTGATTGGCGTAGGATGTGCGTGGCTAGTAACAATGTGTCGCTTTCGGGCCAGTCGCGTATTTGAATGGGCATTACTGTTACCCTTAGCTGCCCCAGCTTATGTGCTAGCTTATACTTATACAGACTTTTTAGAATTTTCAGGCCCAGTTCAAACTGCTTTGCGTTCTATTTTTGGCTGGAGTTATGGAGACTATTGGTTTCCTAACGTGCGATCGCTCCCTGGAGCAATCTTAATGCTAATCTTAGTTTTATATCCCTACGTTTACCTATTAACAAGAGTTGCTTTTTTGGAGCAATCCACTTGTACGCTAGAAGCTAGTAGAATACTGGGCTGTAGCCCTTGGCGGAGTTTTATTACAGTTGCCTTACCAATGGCAAGACCCGCAATTGTTGCAGGTTTAGCACTGGCTTTGATGGAAACTCTCAACGATTATGGCACTGTTCAGTATTTTGGAGTTGATACATTCACCACAGGTATTTATCGGACTTGGTTTGGCATGGGAGAACGAATTGCAGCAAATCAACTAGCTGCGATGCTATTATTATTTGTTCTGGGTTTAATTTTAATAGAACGCTGGTCGCGAAGTCGGACTAAATATTATCAAGCTAGCAGCCGCTATCGCCAATTACAAACTTATCAGCTTAAAGGAATTAGGGAAATTTTAGCGGTAATTGCTTGTTTAATGCCGCTGTTTTTTGGTTTTTTATTGCCAGCCGGTCTTTTAGTCAAGTTGACCTTAGCGAATTGGCAATTGACCTTAGATGAACGCTTTTGGATGTTTGCCCGTCATAGTTTAATTTTGGCAACACTGACAGCAATTTTAGCCGTAGTTATTGCCTTGATTATGGCTTATGGCTTACGGTTATATCCTAATTTAGGAGTGCAATTAGGGACGAGAGTTGCGGCAATGGGTTATGCTGTACCTGGTTCTGTGATTGCAGTGGGGATTATGGTTCCCATTGGAAAAATTGACAATCTATTTGATAGTTGGATGCGGGAAAACTTGGGGATTTCTACAGGCTTGTTGTTAAGTGGTACGATCGCAGCTTTGGTATTTGCTTATATAGTTCGCTTCCTAGCTGTTTCTTTAAATGCCGTGGAGTCAAGTTTGAGCAAAATTAAGCCTAATTTAGATGATGCGGCGAGAAGTTTGGGTTATAGTCCTATGCAAACTTTAGTTACAGTTCATACACCAATGATGACGGGAGGTCTACTAACTGCCATGATGTTAGTATTCGTTGATGTCATGAAAGAGTTACCTGCTACTATAATTATTAGACCGTTTAACTTTGATACCTTGGCTGTGCGAACTTATCAACTTGCCTCAGATGAGCGATTGGCTGAAGCTTCTGGCCCAGCATTGGCAATTGTTTTAGTGGGGATGTTACCGGTTATTTTATTAAGTTGGAAAATTGCGCGATCGCGCAAGTCTTCAACAGAGTTAACAGTTAACAGTTAACTGTTGCCATTATTCCTTTGAAAATCAAGATGAGTAATAAAAACTTAGCAATGTTTACCCGCACTACTAGCACAATCTCTTTCTTACTGCTTACTATTTTTGTCACCTTTGGATGCGAAAAACAGGCGGCTGGTCCCCTCGAAACATTACAAAAAACTAAGCAATGTCCAGGATGTGATCTGACTGATACCAAGTTAAGTGACATGGATTTAACCAGCGCTAATCTCAATGGTGCTAAGTTGGAAGGTGCTATGCTAGAAAAGGTCAAACTTAATGAAGCCTTACTCGATAGCGTCAATCTCAAAGGTGCAAATTTAAAAGGTGCTTCTCTAGAAAAAGCAGGTTTATCTGCCGCTGATCTCACAAATGCTGATTTGAGTAATGCAAATCTCAAGGGGGCTTTTTTGCGAGGGGCTAAACTGAATAATGCCAATCTTAGTAATGCCAATTTAAGTGAAACTGACTTAAATAGTGCTGATTTGACAGGGGCAAACCTCAAAGGGGCAAACCTCAAAGGCGCTATAATGCCGGATGGTAAAATTAAAAATTAAAGCTGGTTGGATTCGGCGGTTTCAACCGCCGAATCACAAAGAGTAGCTTCTTGTTCAAAAAGCTTCTATTTCCATCCGGCGCGATCGGCAATCTTTAAAGCTTCGGGGTTATTTTTCCCAAACACATCAGGGTTGAGAGGGTCAGATTTGAATGTACCAAAACTGGCAACCGTAGGATCGATCGCCACATTTGAAATCACAGGGTATTCGTAATTACCCCTAGCAAAAATTTGTTGCGCTTCGCGACTGGCTAGGTGTTCCAAGAATTTGATCGCGCCTGCTTTGTTACGCGAGGTTTTGACTACACCGGCACCACAAATATTGACGTGAGTACCTCGATCGCGCTGGTTCGGGAAAAATACACCTACTTTCGCCGCGATCGCCTGTTCTGCTGGATCTTTCGATTTCATTAAGCGAGCTACATAATAGGTATTAACCAGGGCAATATCGCCTACCCCATCAGCAACCGCCTTGATTTGCGCTGTATCATTTCCCTCTGGAGGACGCGCAAAATTAGCCACCAATCCTCGCGCCCAAGCTTCTGTTTTTTGAGCTCCATGAGCGGCTAACATAGCCCCAACCAGAGACTGATTATAGATATTAGTGGACGATCGCACTAAAACTTTGCCTTTCCACCGAGGTTCTGTCAGCGCCTCATAGGTTGACAATTGGGCAGGGTTCACCTTGCTTTTGTTATAAACAATCACCCGTGCCCGGCGCGATAGACCAAACCAGAAACCTTGAGGATCTCGCAAACTTGCTGGAATTGCCGATGTCAGGACTGTTGAAGACACGGGTTGTAGGATACCTGCTTGTTTGGCCCGCCACAAACGCCCACCATCCACCGTGATGAAAACATCAGCGGGGCTATTTGCACCTTCACTTCTGATCCGTTCAATTAGTTGGTCAGCATCCGCTTCAACGAGGTTAACCTTGATCCCAGTTTTTTTGGTGAAGCTTTGGTACAACTCATTATCAGTGTCGTAGTGACGTGCTGAATAAAGGTTGAGAGTGCCGGTTTGGGCTGCGACAGGGGCTTTTTTGGTTAGTTCCCCCACGGCCACGACAGCCATTGCTGTACCGCTGGCAAGAAAAATACGCCGAGAAATGCTCATTGTTCTATAATGATAGATTTTTTCATCTGATAATTGACACGATGGTGCATCCACAGCCATCTATAGTCAGTGCTTTACTATATTAATGCAAGTAATTCTTATTTGATGATCGAGAGCGTAACTATTTTAGGGCTGATGCGCTGGTGGTCAGAAATCCGGTCTCGACTTCGCTCAAGCAGCAGTTTTTTTCCGAAAAGACTGTGTTGTAGCCCGCAGATTAGGTAAAAAATTGGCCTTGCACAATTTGAGGATGATTATTGTAGGGTGTCCCGCCTGCTCTGAAAATACACGCCTTCGCGCTCATGGGCCCATCCACAAAAAAAATCAAAATCATGCCGCTATTATGCTACGTCCAAAAATTTGCTTATGAAGTTCTTGATGCGTCCAGGACTGTATTTATGACAGAAATTTTTGCCGACTAGGTATCACAAAACTTTGCAATAGACATCTCCAAAAACTCCCCAGCCCTATCCCCCGTAAGTTTCTGACTGTCTGCCCTTTGAGGGCAGACAGTGCTTTTACTAATTGTGAGCGACAACAACTTTTAGAGGTTTTATTAAATTTGGCCCATAAGGTAAATTTAAAAAGATTCCTTAAACAACCTCGCCCTCCCAAAAACAAAGCAACAGGCACCTCATGGCGATTCGTCTCCCCGCCATGTATCAACTGTTAGACTTCGCAACCAGACTCAACAGCCTTCAAGAAGCGGGCTAGCAGTGCACACCCTAGAGTTAGTAATTTGCACACTGGGCAGCCTACTGATTATTTGTGTCGAATTAGCTCGTAAATTTCCACATAGTCTTTAGCTGGATATTTCCACGAATTGTCACAATTCATGCCTTGAAGCATGAGTTTTTCAAATTCATCATGATAGTCATACCACAATCCGATCGCCCGATCGAGCGCCGACTCTAAAGCACCGTAGTCGCTTTGGTAAAACACGTAACCGTTGCGCTCTTCCGGGAGGTGGCGGGTGTCGTAATCTCGATCGAACACAGTATTCACCAAACCGCCAACTCCCCGCACCACAGGAACAGTACCGTACCTCAACCCGATCATCTGAGTCAGCCCGCAGGGTTCGTAATTACTGGGAACCACAATCATATCCCCACCCGCGTAAATTAAGTGCGACAGTTCCTCATTAAAACCTAGTTCTAAATGGCAGTCTGGATTGTCATTTAAAAAGTATTTTTCGTGCTGGAAATGAGCGTTAATTCCCGCTTCCGTCGCGGAACCCAAAAGCACGAATTGCGCTCCCTTACTCAGAGAGTAATAAATTGCATGGTGGACGAGATGAACGCCTTTTTGGTCGTCCAAACGACCGATAAAGGTAATAATAGGCTTATCAGCATCGCGCAGGAACAGCCGATCGCGCAAAGCTTTTTTAGTTTTCGCTTTTCCTGCCAAATCCTTCTGATTGTAGTGGTGCGGAATATAGCCATCACTTTCTGGATTCCACACATCATAATCAATGCCGTTGAGCACCCCGCGAAACTTCTCTTGATATAAATGCAATGTGTGGCCCAAACCATAGCCAAACTCGCCAAGGTGAGCTTCCCAAGCGTGGTGCGGCGAAACCGTGGTGACAAAGTTCGAGTAAACAATGCCGCCTTTCATAAAGTTGATGGCAAAAGGATTAAAGTTATCTCGCAGGCGATCGTACTCAAAATAATAATCATCTCGATTCAAACCCGTGGCTTGCAAAATATCGCCACCTCCCATGCCTTGATGTTTGAAATTGTGAATGGTATAGCAGACTCGCTGATTTTCCATCCAATTGTATTTGTAAATTTCAAACAGCATGACTGGAACCAAACCAGTTTGCCAATCATGACAGTGAATCACATCGGGACGCTTGTTGCTTCTGAGCAAAAATTCCAAAGCGGCTTTGCTGAAAAATGCAAACCGCATATTGTCGTCATTGCACCCGTAATAACAGCCACGATTAAAAAAGTTATCTTGAGAGCGAGGTTCGATGAAAAAACACAACTGCCCGTGCACCCAGCCGCACAAGACATCACAGAGGATTTCGCCGCCGTACCAGGGCACAGCCAAATCCCGGTAGGCCTCGTGAAGTCCCCAAATATGGTCGTACCTCATGCAGTCGTACTTGGGTAGAATAACCTCGACGCAGTGGCCGGAATTCTCTAACTCCCGACTCAAGCCGTAAACTACGTCGCCTAAACCTCCTGCTTTGATGACGGGGGCACACTCCGAGGCAATTTGTACTATGTACATTTTTCCTGCTTACTCCTGGTGATTCAAAAAAATATTTTCTTAACTTGACAAAGTATATGATTTCTAGGCAGATAAGCAAGTCGGCCATTGGGAATACAGCGAAAATACGGGCTGCTAGCGGATGTTGAGACGGATTTGGGCGATCGGACTGTTGCTTAAAATACAGGTACGGACACGGCACTGCCGTGTCCGTAATGTGCCAAAGTGTAATCGATCGCCTGTTTTTCCAGGTTTGGCAAAAATCAAACTAATTTGTCAAATCCATTCTTTTTCATCGAGCGAATCTTTGGTCGCTATGAAATAACTCAACCCAAACCCATAGCATCATTTTCACATACTAACAATTTACCTTTCCCCTGATAAAACCAAACATAACCCTCCCCGCCGCCTTTGCCAAAATGACCTAATTTTCGATAATCTTCTTCAATCCCCTTGGTAAATCCTTTCACCAAATCGCAATCAGCTATCAAAGTTTCACCTGGTCTGAGTTCGACAACCTTAGCTGGTGAACTTGTAGCTGCTACAACAGTAGCTTTTTGCTCGCGCAAAGCTGTAACAGCAATTCTCCACCTACCGTCATTAGAAGCAGCCACTTGTCGGAATTTCAGTTTTTTAGCACCGATAACTACATTGTCCGAACAAAACTGAAATATACCATCATCAAACTCCCACTGCTCCGCATCCGAAAGCTCGATCGGCATATAATGCAGGAAATGCCCTTTTTGTCTCGGTTCCAGTTTCACCGTACCAGTCCCTTGATATACGGGAGCATTGTAGTCCATTTCCGTTGTCAAAGATACCCACATATCTTTCAAACGGTTATCCGTTTTATAAACACCGGAAGTCAATTTTCCCATACACCAATGCAGCGCACCTTTTTGAATTATCACTCCCGAATTGTTCAAGTTGATTTCCGCTTGCTGAACGAGGGGAATATTCTTAGTGGGATGATAAAACTTGTTGGTTTCTGGATTGATATTATTTTGGACATACCACAAATCCGTTGGTTCCAAAACCTTGATTTCGTATTTCATAATATACCTCGCGTACTTACTTGAAATGTGTTAAACATTTGACCCATGATTAGGAGATTCTGTGCTGCCGGACTTATCTTGGGAAATTTATCTTTTGCAGACATCCTCTGCTACTGTTAAATTATCTAGCTATATTAGCAATAGCAGACAGCGCCCCTCCACAATTGTTGAGAAAAATTTATGCCTGCGATCGCACAATCTCCCAATTTACCCATTTTAAACGAAATCAACTCAGGATTGCCCAATATTTGCGGCTTTGAAGCAGAAATCAGTGCCGCCGCCAATAGCAACGAACCACTCTTTCTACCTGCCACAAACCTCCGCCTCGAAAACATTCAAGCCGGATTCGCCTGCGCCCTGCATATGCACCAACCGACAATTCCTGCAGGTGCAAACGGCGAACTAATCTGCAATCTCCAGCATATGTTTGAACATCCCAACCAAGGAGACAATCACAACGCGGGAGTCTTTGCTTGGTGCTATTCTCGCATGGGAGAATTCATCCCACAACTGATTGCTGAAGGTTGCAACCCGCGAATTATGCTCGACTATTCCGGGAATTTGCTATGGGGATTGCGCCAAATGGGACGCGACGATATCTTTGATAATCTCAAGCGGATTACCTGCGATCCTCAATATCAACCTCACGTAGAATGGCTGGGCACAATGTGGAGTCACGCCGTCATTCCCTCAACTCCCATTCCCGACATCAAACTCCAAATTCAAGCATGGCAACATCATTTTGCAGCCATTTTTGGCATAGATGCTCTCAAGCGCGTTAAAGGTTTTTCGCCCCCAGAAATGCACTTTCCCAATCACCCAGATACGCTTTACGAATACATCAAAGCTTTGAAAGAATGTGGCTATCGCTGGCTGATGGTGCAGGAACATTCTGTAGAAAATCCCGACGGTTCGGGATTGTTGCAAGACCAAAAATATATTCCCAACCGTTTAGTCGCCCGCAATTCTCACGGCGAAACAATCAGCATCACGGCTTTGATTAAAACCCAAGGTTCTGATACGAAATTGGTTGGTCAAATGCAGCCTTATTACGAAGCAAAAGGACGCAATAAACAGCAAATTGGCAATATCACAGTTCCTTCTTTAGTGACTCAGATTGCCGACGGCGAAAATGGCGGCGTGATGATGAATGAATTTCCCAGCGCCTTTGTCAAAGCTTGGCACGAAAACCGCGAACAAGGCGGGGGGAAATCCGGTGTTGTTGGTTTAAACGGCACTGAATATTTGGAAATAATTGAGGCGGCGGGCGTTAATCCTGAAGATTATCCTGTTTGTCAGGGGATTAACCAGCACAAAATCTGGCACCTAGTCGATCCTGATAGTGCTACACCGGAAAAAGTCGAAAGTGCGATCGCCCAACTCAAGCAAACAGACCACAATTTTCACATGGACGGTGCTTCTTGGACAAACGATTTGAGTTGGGTGAAAGGCTACGAAAACGTCTTGGAACCGATGAATCTACTCAGCGCTGCATTCCACAAAAAATACGACCCGCTGGTGCAGCAAGATGCTTCAGTTACCAAGCAGTTTGAATACCAACAAGCTTTGCTTTACAACTTGCTGCTGCAAACAAGCTGTTTCCGCTATTGGGGACAGGGAACTTGGACTGATTACGCGCGGGAACTTTACAACCGCGGCGCTGCTTTAATGAAATAGCAGAATTTATCGTAAGGTGCGTCAGAAACAAATTGTTCGATCGGCATCAAATATCGGCGCTGACGCACCCTACATCTAGAAAACTTTATTGATAAAGAGAGGACTAAAGTCCTCATTACAAACACGGACTTAGCAATTACTGTCTACATTTCCTGCATCAACCGCAAATAATTCTGCCGCATCTGCGTCATATTTTCCATCATTCTATTAGCCATATCTTTCTCAACATCGCTCATTTGTTGCCAAAATAAAGCCGATCGCCTTGCCATAATTGCTTCTTCCCACAACATCTCCAAAAGTTGCGCCGCCATTGGGTTTTCAGCATCGATAATCCCGCACAATTGCTCGAATGCCCGGTTGGCTTCGGTGTGAGTGCTAACATCCTGAACCAGGGTTAGGCATTTCTTTAGTTGTACGATCGGATTTTCAGAAGAGTAAGCCATAATTTCACTAAGATAAGCGACAAAATTTACACTGATACCTTTGACATTACTAGAGTTGTGACACAGCCGTAGAGTTCCCTACATACCACCGCCAAGGCAAATCAATTCCTTGAGAAATCCCGATCCGCGTAGTTTGCACAAAATTTATTGTACCCTCCTCCACAGCTTGCTGAAATTGCTCGCTGCGGTGTTCCAACCGCAGCGGTTGGCCTGCACCCAAGGGAGAAACGCTTAAAGTTCGATCGATATCCAGCACCTTACACAGTTTCCCAGGCCCGGCGGCGAGGCGCGATCGCTTTTTTTCGGGGATGTGCGAGAAGGCTTTGGGAAACGCATCTAGCTGCAAAGCTCGAATCAGCACACCACTAGCAACTCCCTCTGCATCCGTCACGACATTGAAACAATGATACACCCCGTAGATTAGGTAAACGTAGCTCATACCAGCAGGCCCGAACATCACCTCATTGCGAGGAGTTCGCAGCCGATAAGCGTGACAAGCGGGGTCTCCGGGGCCGTAAGCTTCGGTTTCCACGATAATTCCCCGAATCGTCTCGCCGTCAGGAAACTGCCGCACCAGAGTACAGCCCAGCAAATCTGGCGCTACGCTGGTAGATGGCCGCGCCAGCCAAAAAGATTCTACAATCTGAGTATTTGCACTCACTCAACAACAGCAGGTAAATTATGGACGTTAAGTTAGTTTTAGCAGTCTTGACAGCAGTTTTCACGGTTTGCTGTCTGTTCTTCGGCACAAAAAACGGATTCTACGACACGGACAAGTATCACGGTAACGGTTCTGCTCACTAATTTTAGGCGTGCAGTTAGTTGCTTAAAAAAACCGCCGCCTGTCAGTCAGGCGGCGGTTTTGTTTTGTTTTAGCGGAACAGTTGTCAAGCAAGTATATGTCCTTGCGCCCGCAACGCAGTGGAAGAATATTGAATTATTTATTGAACCGCGAAGGCGCGAAGTACGCGAAGGAAGAAAAGAGAAGAGAAGAAGAAGGAGATGAGTTCGTAACTGCGGACTTTCTATGATGAGAGGTTGTTTTATTTGCTAGTTTCTCTAAGGGTGAATTTTGCCATCGGGCATTTTAGCTTCTTGCAAGCTAGCATTTGAGAAATCAGCGCATCCCATCAGGTTGAAACGCATTGTCGCTCCTTGCTCCGTTGCTTTCATATTGAAACCCACTACTGCATTTTCTGGGTTATTCTGTTCTGGAACAGCGGTGACATTAAAATCCATATTTGCTTCTTTTTCATTAGCCTCAAGGTTGAAAGTGATGCCAGCACAGCCCAAATCAGCTCCCGTCAGGTTGGCTTTATTTAAGTTAGCATTTTTTAGGTTGGCATTGGCTAATTTTGTTCCTGACAAATTAGCACCTTCGAGGTTCGCGCCCTGCAAGTTAAATCCTTGTAAGTCAAGTCCTTTCAAGTTGGCATTGCTGAAATTGCATTCTGGACATTGCTTGGTTTCCAGTAATTGCTTGACTTGGTTTTGTTGAGTTGAAGCCTGTATATATTTGACCGCAGTAAATATAACTGCGATCGACAAAGCAGCAGTAAGTAAATTTTTAAATTTCATAAAACTTCTGAAAAGCTTTCGTAGCTTTCTTTTGCGGTTAATATATTGCTACAGTAGGGCGATCGACCTCTCCAGAATTTCCCCAACAAAATTGTCGGCATCTGAGTCAAGCAGTCCGGCGCAATTAAACACCGCCGGACTTATAAATCCCGGCTCCTTTCCCTCGCCAGTGCTGCTTTGAGTTTCCGACTCATCCCGTCCGTCTGCTTCACTTCGCTTTGAGCAGTCCACAAAAGCAATTTATTGCTACCCAAGGGCGCGCATTGGCATATACCGGCAGACTGAAATAAAAGAAACTTTATTTATATCCCTGGAAAGAGGAAATTTTCGACAGACTTGAGGATAATTAAGGTACAAACGCAATACTGTACCTGCCCTATTAAGTTCTCAGCAACTACTTTTTTGTCCAAATTGCTTTGAGAAATTAATTTACTCTAAAAATTGTTGGCAGCAGGTCAGGCTCCTCAACCTCACCAGAACACACCCTACCTATAATCCCGACAATTCGGAGCGGCAATGAACACAATCAAATCCGAACCCAAAAGATCGCGCTTCATGGCTCTGCTGCTGACAACGCTGCTGACCTTTCCCTTTGTGAGTGCTTGCGGTTCTAGCCAGGAAAGTTCCCCTCCCCCGCGTCCTGTTGACAACACTCGCGCTGGAGGAGTGCAAACTAATCGGGGTTCCACTCCTTCGCCACAAGCAAAAAAAGGACTGAACAATGCTCAAAAAGTAGGGATTACTTTAGCAGGAGCAGCCGCCCTTTACTACATCTACAATCAGTACAAAAATAAACAAGAAAAGGGGCCGCAGGGAAAACATTACCTTTCCAAAAACGGTCGCGTTTACTACCGCGATGCCCAGAATCGCCCGGTCTGGGTAACGCCCCCCCCTGAAGGAATTAAAGTTCCGGAGTCCGAGGCAGCGCGTTACCGCGAATTCCAGGGGTACAACAACCAAAATACCGGTCGAGACCTTACTACCTTGCCCGAAGCTACAAGTCCTGTTCCGGCACAGTAGTCTAAGCATTTGAGATTTTAGATTGCAGGTTCCCTGATTTTCAATTAAATCTAGGATTCCCAATCTAAAACAACCATTTTTCAACACATAAAAAAGAGGAACTTTATCATGGTAGATGGATTTTTGCGGAATATAAAAAATGCGATCCTCGGACCAGACGGCGAGCAAGTCGATGCTGACGGCAATTACGAAGATCCCTCAAATCCGGGAGAGTACGGCAACGTGACTCCAGCCAGCGAAGACCCCTACGGCGACCCGGCTGAGTACGGAGAGTACGGCAACGTGACTCCAGCCAGCGAAGACCCCTACGGCGACCCGGCTGACTACGCCGGTACCGACTACGGACAGTACGGCAACGTGACTCCAGCCAGCGAAGACCCCTACGGCGACCCGGCTGACTACGTAGCGGATGCTGGAATGTTCGGTAACGTTAGTCCGGCCAGCGAAGACCCCTACGGCGACCCAGCGGATGACGAAGAGTTTAGTTGAGTCAGTTAGCTAGAAAAATTACCTGGTAAGCAACAGCACTCCTACGGGGGTGTTTTTTTTGGGGAAATACCAAGAGTGAGCGAAAGATGAGCGGAAAAGGGAACTCTTCAGGGGATAGAGAATCTGATATCAAATCCCTTAGCATCGGAATAGTAAATTCGAGTTGACTGTTGACTGTTGACAGTGAACAGTCAACAGTCAACATCATTCCGGTGTAACCGGAAATGATATGAAACCCTTAACGGACAAGAGAATTGTTAAACGGAGAGGGTGGGATTTGAACCCACGGAACCTTGCGGTTCACCTGATTTCAAGTCAGGCGCATTCGACCACTCTGCCACCTCTCCCGGTGCATAAATTTTATCATACCAGCAAATGTCTCTAACTACAAATAGCCGCAGATTCAGTGCGGCGATAAAGAATTTGTTCTCTTTCTACCGCGAAATCTTCGCCTACCCATACCAGAGACACTTCCGACACTGCTCCATTTTCCAGCAGGACGATCGAGAAATTCCGCAATTTCGAGCACTCTCTCTCCACAATTCGCGGTACGCTGGCCGCATTCAAATAAACTGTACCCTCCGCACTCACCTCCAGCGACTTCCGCAACTCGTGCTTCGTGTGCCGCAGTTTGTGGTGCATATGACCAAAAGTTACCAGAGGTATGTGCTTCCCAGAACTCCGAGTTCGATCGATCGCCTCCGCAAAATCCGGGTCGCCCCAATCTCCTCCCAACGGCTTCCAATCTCGCCCACAGGGGTCTTCAGGAGCCTCTCCTAACCCCGTAGGGCCCGTGTGACCCAAAAAAATCACATTTTCGCAATTGGCATCCGCCGCAGCCCCTGCTATGCGCCGCGCCGACTCCTCAAAACTTTCTACCCCAAACCACTCCGAGTAAAAATCCCCGTACTTCCACTCCGATCCCCCCCAAGTAAACGGGCGGCTTCCCACTACAGTTACGCCCAATTCTGGAAAATCCCGTTTCCCGTAACCGACGTGAGCTTCCCCCATTAAATCTAACTGCTGTTTTACCCAATTTTCTTGAGTACGATCGTAAGGACACTGACTGCGGCCCCACTCTGTCGCCGTGTACCAAGCATCGTGGTTCCCAAACACCGCTGCTTTCGCGATGTCCAATTGGGCGATCGCCCGCACCACCTCCACCGACTCATTACCATAATCCCCCACAAACAGCACCAAATCCACGCCCAGATGCTTGAGGGCCTCGCCGTCTTCAGGTTCCCAGTGATCGTGAACGTCCCCCACCACCGCAATTTTGATAGATTTAGCTTTATTCATGTGATTTGTCATGTGCGATCGATCCCTAGCCCCTTCTTACTCAGCATAGGAAACAGCGACCAATTTTTGCACTCTCCCGCAGCATATTTTGGATTGGAGATTGGAGATTTTAGATTGGCTCCACTGAACAGCCAGCACTTTTTGGTGAATTCAACTATAATTCAAAATACACTTTAGCTGTCTTCGCCACCTTCCCCGGAATATTCTAACTGTGTTTACCACCGCACCTGCTCCGAACTTTACTCAAACCCGACTGCCCGACGACTTGTTTGCAGCCATTAACGCCCTCAAACAAGAGTTGAACGCCGTCATTCTCGCCCACTATTACCAAGACTCCGAGATTCAAGACATCGCAGACTTCATTGGCGACTCCCTAGAACTTTCCCGCAAAGCCGCTAACACCAGCGCCGATGTCATAGTTTTTGCCGGAGTTCATTTCATGGCTGAAACCGCAAAAATTCTCAATCCCGACAAATTAGTATTGTTGCCAGACTTAAATGCTGGGTGTTCCCTCGCCGACAGTTGCCCTCCCGAAGCCTTTGCAGCTTTCAAAGCCGATCGACCAAGACATTTAGTAATTTCCTACATTAATTGTACCGCCGCAATTAAGGCAATGAGCGATATAATTTGCACCAGTTCTAACGCGGTTAAAATTGTCAACCAAATTCCAGAAAATCAGCCGATAATTTTTGGGCCCGATCGCAATCTCGGCCGCTACGTCATGGAACAAACTGGTAGAAAGATGGAAATCTGGCAAGGAGCCTGCATCGTTCACGAAAACTTCTCAGAAAAAAAGATAGTTCAACTCAAAATCGAAAATCCCGAAGCCGAAATAATTGCTCACCCAGAATGCGAACCTCCCGTGCTGCGCCACGCCAATTACATCGGCTCCACCACCGCTTTGCTCAAATACTCTCAAGCTAGTTCCAGCCAAGCTTTTATTGTTGCGACTGAACCGGGAATCATTCACCAAATGCAAAAGCAAGCTCCGCACAAACGCTTTATTCCCGCTCCTTCAACCAATAATAACTGTGCTTGCAACGAATGCCCGCACATGAGATTAAATACCTTGGAAAAATTGTATCTCTCCCTAAAAAATCAAACCCCCGAAATTACCATGCCCCTAGATATTCAACTAGCAGCCTTGCAGCCGATCCAGCGAATGCTAGAAATGAGCTAACCGCTGGCTATTTTTAAGTAAATTTATTGTGTGGTGGGTTTGGCGCGGCGATTAAATTAAATCATTGCCTAACCCACCAACATGGATCGGCAATCTGTGAATCAGTTGTCCACTCTTTCTCTTCTCTTCCTCTGCGGTGCTTACCTTTAAAACTCCTGAACCACGATAAATGATGTCCGAAAAACTGATTGTTTTCACCCGCTATCCAGAACCGGGAACAACCAAAACTCGACTAATTCCGGTGCTGGGAAAAACAGGCGCTGCCAACCTTCACCGCTTGATGGCCCAACGGACGATCGCCTGCGCTCTCTCTCTCCAAAAATCCCGCCGATTATCGGTAGAAATTCATCGAGCCGGTGGCAGTCCACAACTGATGCAAGAGTGGCTGGGAAGTGATATTTTTTGTGAAAATCAAATAGACGGTGATTTGGGCGCGAGAATGACAGCAGCGTTTCAAAAGTCTTTTAATTCAGGGGTTGAGAAAACTGCAATTATCGGCACTGATTGTCCGGGTTTGAAAGCAGAAATCATGGCACAAGCTTTTGAGGAATTGAGCAAGCACGATTTAGTTTTGGGTCCGGCAAAAGACGGAGGTTATTATCTGATCGGGCTGCGGCGATCGATACCGGAATTGTTCGATGGCATTCACTGGGGAAGCAGTCAAGTATTGGCTTGTACGCGGGCGATCGCCCAAAAGCTAGACCTCACTATTGCTTATCTTCCCACTCTTGCAGATATCGATAGACCAGAAGATCTCCTCGGTTTAGATATTAATATATTGAAATAACTAAACTCTATTTAATTTGTTTTAATTATTATAAATCGTCATATTTAATTAGATAAAACTACTTGATCGTGAAACCACAAAGTCATAATATAGTAATTGTATTTGTCTAACCAAATGCTGAATATCAGTAGCAGTTAGACAGCGCTTGGGACAATAGTCCCAGGCGCGAGAAGCAGCCAAAAAATACCAACAAAATTAGCAACTAACAGATCAGCTTTGTACAAAAGCCGCCCTGCCACAGGAAAGCCCAATGTAGGCGCAGGCCCGGTGTAAAACATGAGCAACTAATAGCTGAGTTTTTTACCAAACTCTCCCACCTTAAGACCAAATGTAGGGGCGAGCCCGGGGTCAAAAAGGGGCAAAATCAGCTTTGTACAAAATCCGCTCTCTCTCACGGGCTGCTTAATTCTGTATGTCGCCAAAAAATCCCAATATCAAAATTTCCATTATCATTCCAGTCTTAAACGAAGCACCTACAATTGCCTCAGTCATCTCCACCGCCCTTGAGGCCCAAAATGTCGAAATAATTGTCGCCGACGGTGGCAGCACCGACGGTACTACAGATATAGCAAAATCTTTGGGCGTCCGAGTTATCTCCACCGCCCCAGGCCGGGCCACCCAAATGAATGCAGGTGCCGCCGCAGCAACTGGAGAGATGTTGCTGTTTCTCCACGCAGACACTCTGTTGCCTCGCAGGTACGACTCTTGCGCGCGTCGGGTACTAGCTAACCCCTGTACGGTAGCGGGAGCCTTTGAACTCAAGATTGACGCCCGCAGTCTCAGCCTCCGGTTGGTAGAAACAGGGGTAAACTGGCGATCGAACTTTCTGCAAATGCCCTACGGCGATCAAGCTATTTTCCTCAACGCAGCTACCTTTGACAAAATCGGCGGTTTTCCCGACTTGCCCCTCATGGAAGACTTTGAATTCGTGCGCCGGTTGAAAAAACAAGGCCACATCGAAATAGTACCCCAGCCAGTGCTGACATCCGCCCGCCGCTGGCAGCAGCTTGGGGTCATCAAAACCACCGCCATCAATCAAATAGTAATCATCGCTTATTTCCTCGGAGTGTCGCCCGATCGACTCGCTTTCTGGTATAAGAGGCAAAAGAAAAATTCTTCCAAAAACTAAAGAATAGTGAACTTTTCTAAAGCTCGCCGTTAATTATGTAAATAGGAAACACGTCCCTGCGTAAAATATGACTTGAACGCCTCAACTTTATTAAACTGCGAGGACAAACAGAATATGGCAGATCCCAGAGATGCAGAGCTTATTAAACCCTTTAACGGCGACCCCTTCACGGGTCATCTAGCCACCCCCATCAGTGCTTCTGATTTCACCAAAGCATTCATTGGGAACTTGCCCATCTACCGCAAAGGACTCTCGCCCCTAGTTCGAGGTCTAGAAATCGGTTTGGCACACGGTTATTTCCTCATCGGCCCCCAAATCGTCTTCGGACCGCTGCGGGATTATCCAGAAGCAGCTAATCTCGGCGGCTTATATACAGCCCTCGTCTTAGTTCTGCTTGGCACAATAGGTCTGTCTCTTTACGGTTTAGTCTCTTTTAAACAAGACAACACCAGCTACCCTAGCGCTAATCCCATGACCCCCGATGCCCTCAGAAATTCTGAAGGGTGGAGCCAGTATACCGCTGGTTTCTTCATTGGTGGCATGGGCGGCGTCTTTCTTGCCTACTTCTTACTCGAAAACTTTAATGGCCTCGATGCCATTTTCCGGGGTTTAGTCAACAATTAGGCTTCACTCCCAAATATCCCTGTTGCAACACACTAACTTTAGTTTGGAGAATTTGATATGACAGGTTCCTACGCTGCTTCTTTCTTGCCTTGGATCATGATTCCCCTAATTACCTGGGTGATGCCCGTTGTGGTAATGGGTTTGTTGTTTATCTACATTGAAAGCGACGCCTGATCCTTACCCCTAAAGTAAGACCTAAGTTGGAAAGCCGAAGTAAGACGATTGATCAACAATTGCTCTGAAATTTCTCGATAAATCTAGGGAAAATCAGCAAAAATTGTTTTGAGATTGCTGGCTATCAGAAAACTTAGTTTCTTTACCCCCATCCCCAGAATTTATCTGTGGAGCAATCTTTCAGTTTTCTTCCTTCAAAACTCGTAATTGCAAAAAAATCCTCTGCCTGCAGGCAGAGGATTTTTTTGCAAAGAAGACAAATCATCCATCAGAGCACACAAATTGCCAAATTCTAAGCGACAATTGTTATGGAAACCTACTAATGAGGAGACAGCGATGCAATTTTTCCCCGCACGCCGCATCTTAGCTCCATTCCTGATCTCGGTCCTGCTGTTAGTGACCGCCTGCGGTCAAACCCAAGCCCCATCACGCTGGGACAAAGCCCAGGAGGAAAGCACCCAAAAACCTGCTAAAGCCAAGCAGACAACTGCTGATAAATCAAGTGCTAGTAATCAAAACCTGCCCAAGAAGGCAGTTGCAGGCGGTAAGTTAAATAAATACTTCCCGTCTTCTGGCGGCGGATTCGATCGCGTTTTTGCTCAAGAAAAATCTGGTTTTGCTGAAGCTAAGTTGAACAAAGACGGTAAAAATGTCGCGGTGCTCTCGATTAACGACATCGCCGGCAACCCCAGCGCAGGTGCAAAATTTAAGCAAAGTACCAAGCAAATCAGTGGCTATCCCGTCGTTAATCAGGGTGCTAATGGTACCGCTGTTTTAGTGGCAAATCGCTATCAGGTGAAAGTTCAATCACGCAGTCCCTCTTTTACCGCGAGCGATAGGGAAGCTTGGCTGTCAAAATTTAACCTGGGCGGCCTCGCCCGCCTCAAGTAGCAACGTCTTTTGTCAAACTCCGCGCCCGACTCAAGTCTGGCGCTATCACCACGAAGTCTGCCCGAATGAGACTGTGAAGTTCTTGGCATCTGCCAAAAGTAATACCTTTGATTCCAGTTCCAGCAAAAGGAGTTTTTTGTGAGCAAAACAGTCTTTGAATTAGTCGATCAACTGCCTCAAGACAACATGACTGTCAAAGCCCTGCGAGCGCTTGACTTTGTGGTTCCCGGTGAGTGGAACAATTTAGTTGGCTTTGAAAATACCATTCGCACCGTTACTGGCGAAACAGACGAAGAACTGATTCAGCAAATTGGCGAGCGCGCCATCTACCTCTTCAACGATAAGTCTCAGGGCTATCAACGCGCTCTCTGGCTTTACCAAACTATTGACAGTACCGACAAGGCTTTGGGCACTGCCGCCCTCGCTAACAAAGTCTCCCAAAATGTGCCGTTTTTGTCCCTGCTGGGCAATCTCACTCCCAAGCCGGAAAAAGCTCAAACGATCGACCTTTCTTTGAAGTTAGTCGTTGAGTTGCTGGCTTTTTGCCAAATTAACGGCCTTCCCGGCGACAGCATCGGCGATTTTGCTGCTTCCTTGGGCGACTACGGCGGCGAATCCCTGATGCGGATGGCTGCTTTGGTTTGTTTTGACGGTTTGATTCCCCTGGGCCCGGACTTTATCATGGCAACTCAGTCTTGGATTCAAAAGCTCTCCCCAAACGATTTGCAAGATAATCAGGCCTTTAAGTCGATCGGTGGCATGATTCCAGGGGGCTCTCCCGCCGGCCAACTCGGCTTTATTGGCGAAAGCTTTAACTCGGTTTCTGGCTGGATGAGCTCTTTTGTGAGCGATCGAGGTTTGACTCCTCAAAACGTACTCGGCCACTTGCAGAGTTTTGTAGAAATTTCTGCTGACAAGGTGGACTACGTGGGCGCATTCCTCGACATGACTACCAACTACTACGAACACACTGGTGTTCAAACTCTCGCCCGCCGTTTGATTGAACGAGCTGTCGCTGAGATTTAGAATAACCAAAGGAGTTGTGATCTTTGCCGGTGATCGCCCTGAGTGTGTTGAGTTCAAATTTTTTTGAATCGCAATTTTCTCAGGTTGGTTTTCGATAAAAAGTTTCGGCGATCAAAAAAGTCGATCGCCCGCACCTGCACTCACAACTCCTTTTACCGATCACTTTTAAAAGGAACCGTTAATGCCAGAAGAACCGCAAAATCCTACCGCTGGAGAATCGGAAACTCCCAGTGCTTCGATCGAGCACGCCCCGAGTACCGACACAGCCGAGACAACCGACTTTCCCAGCACTGACAAGCCTCAGCCGACTGCTAAAAAACCCGCAGCCAAGAAAGAACCGCAAAATCCTACCGCTGGAGAATCGGAAACTCCCAGTGCTTCGATCGAGCACGCTCCGAGTACCGACACAGCCGAGACAACCGACTTTCCCAGCACTGACAAGCCTGAGCCGGCTGCTAAAAAGCCCCCAGCCAAGGCCGAAGGCGACAAGCCCCCAGCTAAAGCTAAAAAGGAAAAAGCACCTGCTGTTGAAGACAAGCCCTTTGCGGAATTTATTCAACAAGATTATTTGCCCGCTTTGCAAACTGCTTTGACTAAGCAGGGCGTTAAGGATTTAGAGGTGAGTTTGGCAAAGCAAAAACTCCCCATTGCGGGCATGAGTTCCGCCGGCGATTGCTGGCAGGTAATTGGTAAATTTCAAGAAGGTCAGCGCCAATTTAACCTGTATTTTCCTCAAGAAAATATTCAAAGTCAAAGGGCGTTTTCCTGCGCTGAAAATAATACCAAAACTAGCACTTTAGAGCCTTTTTTGATAGATGAGCGCAAGGTAACACTCGACCTCATGGTCTTTGGCGTCGTCCAGCGACTTAACGCTCAAAAATGGCTAAATCTTAATTAGTTATTAGTCATTAGTTATTAGTCATTAGTGGCTGGTATTTAGGTAGTTACTAATGAGTGTGAGGGCGGGTTAATTGGGATAGGAACTTTACCGATCGCCCAATCTCTAATTTTGCCCCGACTGACTCAATAGTGAGAAGTCATATCTAATGACTATTAACTAATGACTGCTGACTAATGACAGATTTTCTTCGGATTTGGTCAAAAAATTGCGAGCTTGCATAATCGCAAAAAGGTCAACATCGGTTTCTAACAAACAAGCATGACCGCTGTTAGCCAGCAGCACCATTTGAGCCTTGGGAATTACCTTGACTAAAAGCTTCGCTTCTGCTAAAGAAGGCAGCAGCCGATCGGCACCGCTAGCAATTACTAGCGTCGGCTGTTTGATGCCACGCAACTGATTTTCGTCCACATTAAACGATCGCACTAACGCCAATCTCCACACAGACGTATTTTGCGGTACTGCTTGCATCGCTTCTAGCAAAGCTCGCCGATCGTCGCGCCCAATCTTTCCTAATGATGCTAATATCGGCAATAAACCGATTACCGACAGCGGATAAAGGTTGGCCGGCAGCCACTGAGTCAGGTACGAGCCCCACTGCACCCAAGGCTGCTGTCGAAACGAAGAAGCGGGATTGACTAACATTAATCGATCGCACAATTGAGGAGCTTTTAACACAACTTTCATCGCTAAACAGCCCCCAAATGACTCGCCGCACAGATAAACCGGTCGCTGCTGCTTTCCGGCTTGCTTTTCGGCTTCAATTAAGGCAATTGTTTCCCCAACCAGTACATCCCAACTAGGCCTATCGTCCGCAGGTAAAGTTAAGCAACGAATGTCGAAATGATTGGCTAATTTAGGAATTTGGGAGCGCAGCAGCAAACCGCCCCCGTCCATACCGGGCAAAAATACAAATAAAGGGCGATCTGGTTTTGGGGGTTTGGGGGTTAGGAAACGAACCTTATTGTTAGCTTTTGCCATGATTCAAGTCAATCGATTTTAGATTTTAGATTAAAGAATTGGAAATCTGACACCAGCCTACAGCCAACACTCAACAGTCAACCAGCTTACAAACACCCTCGTTGGAGTAATTCTGCAATTTCCCCCTGACAGTGCTCTGTGAGTTCAGCAACAACTGCTTTGGCTTTTTTGCCTCGATATTGCTGCTGTCTCTCGACAGTAATCCAGTAAGGTCGGCCGATTAAAACATTAACTCGCTGATAAATTATCATAGGATGCCACCCAGATTGATCGAACAGTGGTTCCGAAGGATCAAAAAAACTCAACAACTTGAGGGGTACACCCGATCGTACCGACTTTTCCTCAAAAGAACTAATCGCCACCGGCAAAACCGCCAAATCCCGCACCGGCGCCCGCAAAGCCAAATGAGCAAATCCCCGCTGAAACTTCCCCACAGTATTGGGCCCAGTTAACTTCACCATCGGTTCTGCACCCTCTGGAAACACCCCCACCATCGCCCCGCCTTGCAGGAGCGCTGTCGCTTGAGAGAAAAAATGCTGCTGTCGGTGCTCGGGTCCTTCCAAGGGGAAAGCGCCGAAAGTCGTGACCACTTCCCTCATCACCGGAACTTGACCCATGTAATGATGACAAGCAAAGCGGATCGATCGACCCAAAGCCGCCGTCAGCAGCACAGGATCTAAGAAACTGCGGTGATTGCTCACCACCAGCACCGGACTCTCCTGGGGAATCCGGTCTTCGCGGTACAGAAACATCTGCGTTCCCAAACCAGCCAGGAAACAGCGCGAAATCAGCAATTTGCTCTCTGAAAACATGGGCCAAAGACAGGTGGGACGCTATAAAGGTTGATTCTATTCCCATGTAGCTTAACATTTCTTTACCAAGTCGGGGCTCCCTCAAAAAGTAGACTTTCCCCTTATGCGTTTGTTTCGTAATCCTGGACGCATAGGCAGTCATCACCTTGGTTTTTTGGCGCGTTTACTTCAAGTGGGCCCGCCAAAACAGTAAAAAACCCGGTTTCTAGGCCGGGCGAGTGCGATCGTCAACTGTGTCGGCAGAAATCCCCCCTCAGAAGCAAAAATTTATCAAGTGTTGTGGCAACTTATTAAAGAATGTTTACAACAACCCCAAAACCAAGTTGCGACAGCTAAACTTAGAAATTTACAGTGGGCATTAACGCACTGTCAAAGTATTTTTGGACAAGTCGTAATAGCAATCTCGCGAGGCATCAAATGAATAACATCCAAAACTATCGCCTTAAATGTACCCTCACCTTTGGCGACATTTACGGTCAAATCATTGTTTGGCTGATAGTCATCTTCCTAAGTCTAGCGTCGGCACTCGCCTTGTGGAGTAGCGCCCGCCAAATCTACGCCTTGGCTACCGTCGGCTTGATTTTAGTGCTGTCTCTGCCCTTCTTGCTGTTTGCTTTCGTTACAACTCTGCTAAATAACATTGAAGTGCTTGCCGTAGAGCCCGGCACGGAAACTCAACCTTCTGCAACGGGAAATCAGTCTACTCAGCAGTCTGTCGAAAGCGCCGGCTAGTCCAATTTGAGATTTTAACTTTTGATTTGAATGGAAAATCAAAAGTTAAAAAACTTCCCGCTCTTTTGGTAGGAAGTTTTTTTTTGCGTCACCATAAGTTGAGCACAACACTCAAAATAATTAAAAAAAATGCTAGAACACGACGTAATCATTGTAGGCGGCGGTTTAGCAGGTTGCCGCGCCGCAGTAGAAATTGCTCGGACTGACCCCAGTTTAAAGGTAGCTGTCGTCGCCAAAACTCACCCGATTCGATCGCACTCCGTCGCAGCCCAAGGTGGGATGGCCTCCAGCCTCCAAAATGTCGATCCAGAAGACAGTTGGAAAGCCCACGCCTTCGACACAGTAAAAGGTTCAGACTATTTAGCCGACCAAGACGCGGTAGAAATCCTCACCCGCGAAGCACCCGGTGTAGTCATAGATTTAGAACACATGGGAGTCCTCTTCTCCCGCCTCCCAGACGGCAGAATTGCCCAGCGCGCTTTCGGCGGACATTCCCACCGCCGCACCTGCTACGCCGCCGACAAAACCGGTCACGCCATCCTCCACGAATTAGTCAATAATCTCCGCCGTTACGGGGTTCACATCTATCAGGAGTGGTATGTCACGCGCCTGATTTTGGAAGAAGGCCAAGCCAAGGGGGTAGTTATGTACCGCCTTCTAGACGGTCAAATTGAGGTTGTCCGTGCTAAGGCGGTGATGTTTGCCACGGGCGGTTACGGCCGAGTTTACAATACCACGTCGAACGATTACGCCTCCACTGGAGACGGTTTGGCGATGACGGCTTTAGCTGGATTGCCGCTGGAAGATATGGAATTCGTACAGTTTCACCCGACGGGTTTGTATCCCGTGGGAGTGTTGATTTCCGAGGCTGTGCGGGGCGAAGGCGCTTATTTGATTAATTCAGAGGGCGATCGATTTATGGCGAATTATGCGCCGTCGCGAATGGAATTAGCGCCCAGAGATATCACCTCGCGGTCAATTTCCATAGAAATTCGCGCCGGCAGAGGAATTAATGTTGATGGTAGTGCCGGCGGCCCCTTTATCTACCTCGATTTGCGGCACATGGGACGCGAAAAAATTATGAGCAAAATTCCTTTTGCTTGGGAAGAAGCCCACCGTTTGTTAGGAATTGATGCCGTAAATCAGCCGATGCCCGTCCGCCCTACCGTTCACTATTCAATGGGGGGAATTCCTACTAATGTTAGCGGGCAAGTTCGCAGCAGTCCTGACAGTTTGGTAGACGGTTTCTTTGCAGCCGGCGAAGCAGCTTGCGTGTCAGTTCACGGTGCCAACCGTTTGGGCAGCAATTCGCTGTTAGAATGCGTAGTTTATGGCAAAGTTACTGGCGCAACCATAGCACGATTCGTACAAAATCGCAAGTTGCCTGCCATAGACGAACAGCGTTATATTGCGGAAGCAAAAGAGCAAATTCAGGCACTTTTAGAACGTCCCGGAAAATACCGCATCAATCAAATCCGGCAGCAGTATCAAGATACTATGACTGAGTATTGTGGTGTATTTCGTAGCGCCGAATTGATGCAGGAAGGTTTAAAGAAATTGGAGGATTTAGAGCGACAATATGAGGAGGTTTACTTAGACGATAAAGGCAAGTTGTGGAATACGGAAATTGTGGAAGCTTTGGAGTTGCGGAGTTTGATAATTGTCGGCAAAATGATTTTAACTTCTGCTTTGAACCGGCAGGAAAGTCGGGGAGCTCATTCGCGGGAAGATTTTACTGAGCGTGATGATGGGAATTTCTTGAAGCATACAATGGCGTATTATTCGCCTGCAGGGATTGATTTGGCTTATATGCCGGTGGCGATTACGATGTTTGAGCCACAGGAGAGGAAGTATTAATATATCGAAAAAAGCCAGGGATTAAAATCCCTGGCAAACTAGCGTTTTATTGACGGAGATGCCGCCTAAAATGAGTTATAATTAATTTGAAAATCATCTTAAAAATGACTGAGGCACAGGGAAAAATAAATCGGGGTTTGTGATTTTTGAAATATATTGATCGAGCGTAATTTCTGTAGGGGCGGGTTCACCAAAATATTTAACACCCACGAACTAATTATAAAACCCGCCCCCACCATCCAAAAATTAATAATTCAAGTAAACACAATCTACTGAGTTTGCCGTTTGTTCAACTCTGGGATATAACTGTAAATAAGGCAGTGTTATACTGCTTTTATGGGGCATAATGCCGAATCTTTTAGAGTTATACCGCACCGATCAGCGATTTTCTAAACTGTTCAAAATAATATATGAGTAAAACGACACAGACATCTCAATTCCAGCAAGCTCTTGAAGCTGTAGAAGTTTTATCATTAGAAGATCAAGCCATGCTTCTAGATATTCTTCAGAATCGTCTGCGACAACAGCGACGAAATGAATTACTCAAGGAAGTGGCAGAAGTTCGTCAAGAGTATGCTGAGGGCAATGTTAAATTTGGGTCGGTAGCCGATTTTATGGCGGAGTTGGATGATTGATGAAAATTGGTTGGACTCCCAAATCTATTCGTACTTTCAAAAAGTTAGTTCGTAAAAATCCTCAGCTTCGCCTTTTAATTGAAGCTACGCTTGAACTTTTGTCTGAAGACTGCTTTAACCCCAGCTTGCGAACTCACAAACTGACAGGAGATTTATCGGGTATCTGGTCGTGTTCAATAGATTATGATTATCGGATTTTATTTGAGTTTGTGACCGATCCAGAAGATGAGGAGGAAGCTATTTTATTGCTCAAAATGGGTTCTCATGATGAAGTCTATTAAGACCGATCGCCCTTTTCCCCAATTCTCTCTCACTATCTCACTCTCCAGCATTCTCCGTCACTTCCTCCACGGATAAACTTAACGCCTCCGCCACCTGTTCGCCACTCAAACCCATTCCCAACAACCGGGGAATTGCATCCCTTCTTGTGTGAAATTCAGCTTGTCGTGCCTGTTCTGCACTCTCGGCCCTTTCCCGCTGTTGTTCCCCTCGCAATCTCTCCAATTCGGCTCTTTCATCGCCAATCAACAGCAAATTACCTTCCTCGTCCCACCAGCGCAGCCAAAGCATGGTTTGATTTTGATAACTGCCTTGCCAAAGTCCCAATTCTACGCTTAAAGGTGCAATGGGAAAATGACCGCGCTGATTGAGTTCTAACAGTTGATAATACCCGTCAATCAACCGATAAACTTCTAATCTACCATTATTAACTTGGTAGATGCCGTAATAGGGAATTCGCATCACCCGTTCGTACACCCAAAACTTGCCCGGTTTCGTTATTACCCCTTCATCAGTGCGAGATAAAGGAGTACGATCGCGCTCTTCATCCCCGTTCCCGCTAGCAAATTCCAAAGCAATTAACGGTGCTATGTGTTCCCGCCACAGCACGTAGGAACGCCGAATTTGACCGTCAATGTTAGGAGGTACATTCGGAACGTAAAACCAATCAGGAGCTTCTGCACCTTGTTCCGCCGGTTCAGTTTCTCGCCAGTAAATGCCGCAGTCTTGACCGATGGCATATTGTCCGTCTGGATGCCGCTCCTGCAAAATCGGGCCGATCGAATCAGTTAAAATTAAACTTTGCGGATGCTCCTGAAAATTTTTTACAAAAGTACCGTCGGAGTCTGGTAATTGAGTGTGGTCTGGAAAAGCAGGAGGTAGAACAACGCGGTTAACGCTAGTAGTCATAATTCCCTCCGAGGTCTTACATAATTGGTAATTAGTAATTGGTAGTCGGTAACAGGACGCTGGGCGCGAGGTCTTAGAAACCCGGTTTCGACCTGTATCTGTCGTCGTTCAACCAAGATTTATCGTAGAAACCGGGTTTCTTTTCCTAAGTCCTGCGTAATGAAGAAGAAAGCGAATAGTTTTGATTTTAAACGATTAAGTTTTTAACTTCAAACTTTTTCACTGACAACTCAAAACTCTTTTACTTAAAACTTTCCTTAAGGTTTCGGTAGCGCACCTTCTGGACTAGGAGAAGCAGCCGGTTCGGGAGTCGTAGCAGCCGCAGGAGAAGGCGAAGGAGTGCCACTAGCTAACTGATTAATTTGGTCTTTATAGTTAGGAGGAGCTAACTCAGTAGCTCGATCGAACAGCGTTTTTGCCTCATCTGTTTTGCCCTGGTCCTTCAGCACGATCGCCTTTCCTAAAGTGGGGCGAAAATCTTTGGGATTAGCCTTAGCCGATTCGTCATAAATTGCGATCGCCTCCTCGTAGCGCTTCTGCACAGCATAAACCTGCCCCAAAATCAACTGCACTGAAGTTACATCAACACTTTCCGGTTTCGCCAGATTTGCAGCCGGAGCTGCCTTAAGCGTATCTTGCAGCAGTCCGATCGCAGCTTCGGGCCGTTGCTGCACCAACAGCAAATTTACCAACCCCTGCAAAGCCTTAATTTCCCCAGGCTTAGACGCTAAAATAGACCGATAAGCCTGAGCAGCCCCTTCGCGATCGCCCGTGCGTTCCTTAGCCTGAGCCAGCAAAATCCCGTATTCAGTAGTCTCAGGATTTAGCGAAGCCAACTTTTCCAAAGGAGCGATCGCATCCTTAATGTCCCCCACTCCTTGGCCGATTAACTCTAACCGCACCTGCAAAAGTCCCCGCAGAGCCGTTACATTATCAGGTTCCCGCTGCAAAACCAATTCGTACCCCCTAGCCTGAGCTTGCAGCAACTCTGATTGCTTCTCCCCCGACTGCGCTGTCTGAGTAGGCGTTGGAGTCGATCGACTTTGCGCTTGGTTGGCCTTGAGAATACTGTCCAAAATTGGCGGAATCAGAGAAAATCCCACAAAAGCGATGACCGCCAGCACCACCACCACAGTAATCAACCCACGACGCTTATTTGCTTTTTCCATAATTCAACTATCCCAGCTTAAAATCTACTATTTTCTAAGAATTAACCCATCGCCCGGGGGCGTCTGCCATTTAACTAGATCCATGCAACCATAAAAGTTCTTAACTTCAAAGTCCGAACGGACAAAGCAGCCTTTTACTTGCAGCTAATATGGTAACAGACCCACAACTCCATGCTAGCTAAACAATTTTGGACACTCAGACCCGCAGCCCCAAGGACTGCGGTGTCTGTCCAATTTAGTCTGGTCAAGCTAAAAATTACCGAAAATATGGCGGATCAGGCCGTTAGGTAATTGGATTAAGTAAAATAGGCAAGCTGAATATCCTAAATGCTATTAGCCAGCAACTCCAGATCAGCGCGATCGCAGGATCGATCAGTCAGCAACTCCCAAAGTCCTTATTCGCAAGGATTTTAGCAGCCAGTGAACCGATCGGCACTCGTAGCATTGAAAGTTGGCGTTGACGGGTCAAAACCAGACCTCCGGGCCCAAGCCCGCCTGTCAGGTGCTAGTAGTTTTTAAAGCAGTTTCTTCAGTTTATTCCTAATTTCCCTTAAGGGATGTGTCTCCGCTGCAAGGAGTTTTTATGAACCCCTCTCCCAACCGGTCTTCCAAATCGTCCAAATCTACTTCAACTCGCAAGGCTCAGCCCAGCGAACTGGCCGTCAATCCGCCTAAAGATACAGATTCCATTCCTGAGACACCAGACGAAAGTTCGGTGCCTTCGGCGTTGGCTGCACCTGTTGACCAAAATCAACCGGCAACGCCAACAGACGCCCCAGCGTCCAAGGATAAGCTGCAACGACCACGCTACAGTTCTGCCCTCGACAAGGACAAAACAAAGCCACAAGACCAGCCCAGCAATGATCCTGCACCCCCGGCGCCAGCAGCGTCTTCGACACCTGTCAGCGATACTCCAGCCCCAGCAGTCGCACCGCCCGCAAACGCCGAGCCTCCCGCTAACGAAAGTCAGGCCGCTGAGGACATACCCTCCGTCATGCGCCAACATCCCATTCCCCCGCCCAGCGAACCCAGACAGTACCGAGCTGTTGGTTTGGTGCGGGGCCGCTACACGCAATCAGAAGAGCAATTCACCCGGGGTATGCTGATAGCTGCCGACGGAACTGCCATCGACGCAGTTTTGCTGGGTAGAGTCATGAGTTTAGTCAAAAATCACCTGGATCTGGAACAAGAACACCTGTGGGTGGTCTATCCCCGCACCAGGCAAGAAGACGGCAACTTGCACGCCCAGATTATGGGAGTTTGGGAGCCGGAAACGCTCAAGAAACCTCCCGAACCGTCCTCTGATGAGGAAAATCAGGAAGCAGCGGAGATGGAGACTAGCGACGAAGCATCGACTGCATCTTTGCCGCCCTCGGAACCTGATGTTGAAGATGGATATTTTTCGATTCGAGGCGAGGTGATTTATCAATCGCAAGACGCAGAAAAGTATGTCATTGTCAAAATCAAGCAAGCTCCCCGCAAGAATGACGACAAGATGAAGTTTTTTAAGTTGAAACTCAAGGGGGATTTAGCAACAAAGGCGATCGGGTTTTTTTGGGATTTCCACGTCAAATTGAAAGCTGACAGTCTGATGATTGAGCAGGCTAATAATATTGGGGCGCTGCCGATTAAAAAGCGGAAATTCCCCCCTGGTAGCAAGCCGCCCGGTGGCTTCAAAGGAGGAGGGAAGCGTCCGTTTACTCCTAGGCCCAGCGGTGACGGTGCTCCTGTAGGGCGTCCTACCATAAAGTCCGCAGCAGCGGCACCACCGCCTGTCCCGAAGGAACCTCTTCCTAAGCCGGTTAAGAAGCCTAAGCCGATCGAGGAATGAACCAATTTTAGATTTTAGATTAGTGTGTCCAAGACTAATTTACAACCGCTAAATCGCCAATCTAAAATCCTTTATTCGAGCCGGACTTGTGCACCCCACAAATCTTGCGGGAGAAATACTCTGTCGGTGGGTAGGGGAGCAACTGGGGCCGTGAGGGTAAATTGACCCGCTTCAATTTGCTGCTTCAATTCCAATGCTACTTGCCGGGAGAGAAACATACTCGCAAGGGGGGCGGCCCGCACAGGTTTGCCCTCTATCAGGATGCGACCAGTCTTTAATTGAGCATAGCTGACTAAACCGAAGGTGGGACGAACGCGCCGGGGGATAGAGAAATCTACCACCGGCGCTACTATTTTTTTGTCTGATACTGCACAGTGGGCGACAACTGTTTCGTTTAAGACGGGAAAGGGGATGCCGACTCCCAGCATCAGGGAGGGGCCGTAGTTTTTGAAGTAGCAGCCGCGCACCCATTTCGAGTTCATCTGTTTGGCGTCGCCGATGAGTGCGAGGGTAGCGGCCGGGCCGATGGGGGTGCGGTTGGGCTGGCGTTTTTGCAGCGGGAAGTGCTGGGTTCCTTCCCAGGTAATGTAGCCCTGAGCGCCTCCTAGGAAGATGCGGGTGCCGATGCCGATGGTTTCGAGGTCGGGGTCGTTGAGCAGGGGAGACATGGCTCCAAGGCTCGAATAGACGGCGTTGCCGAGGTTTGGTTGCAGGGGGCCGAGGTAGGTGAACAGCGGGCGATCGCCCCCGTTGACGCCAACAATAAAGTTTTGATATGCGTTGCGGGGATTGAATAAATAAAACTGGTTGATTGTATCGCGGGTAATCGTGGTTTCAAAGGAGGCGCGGGGGTAGCAGTCTGTTACTTGTCCGAGGGCGCGCAATTGTACGGGTTTGCCTGCTATTAAGTCTTCGATGACGTGTCCGCCGCCCCGTTCCCGGGATTCTTCGCCGTCTTCGGCTACTTGGGTGGCTCCCAGGTACAGGTCTACTGCCCCGAAGCCGGAGTAGGCTAAAACGCCGTCTAGCCAGCACTGGCGGATTTTTATCGGGGGGTCGGTATGGCCGAGGTTGATGATTGCACCGGAGGATTCCATCGGCTCGAAGGTGCCGGTGGTAATCACATCGACTTCTTTGGCTGCTTGGGTAATGCTGGTTTCTTGAACTCTTGTTTTGAGTTCTTCGATTGTCCAGACTGTGGCTTTGCCCTGGCTGATTTTATCGTTGATTTCGTCGATCGATCTCATATATTTTAGATTTTAGATTTTGGATTTTAGATTTTGAATTGATTGATTTTGGAGTGATTTTGATTTTGGATTGATTGTGGATTGATGGAAGGTCGATCGAGCTGGTTGTTTGAGATAAAATCAATATATTATAACTGAGATGGTACACCATTCTCAACAAGCCTTTTATGAACAGGCAAGATGCCTGTTTCACAGGAAAATTCACTCTTCGTGGAACAGGCATCTTGCCTGTTATTGATAATGATGCAAGATGTAAATTTTAACGGATACAATAACAATATCATAAATAAAATAAAGGGCGATCGCCATGACTCAAGCGATATTAAAACCAGTCACCTTCGATGAATTTATTGAGTGGTATCCTGAAAATTCGGTAAACCGTTACGAACTGCACAATGGAACTATTGTTGAGATGCCTAAAGCAACCGGAGAACATTCAGAAGTAGCAGGCTTCCTTGTCGCTGAACTCAACTTTGAAATCAGACGACTAGAACTTCCTTACTTCATTCCCAAAGAATGCGTTGTCAAAGCTGATAACTAGCTATCTGGTTACGAACCGGATGCGATCGTTTTAGACAGGCAAGGAACGGACAGCGAACCGAGATGGAAAAAGGAATCTATCATTACAATGGGTAGTTCTGTCCGGCTAATTGTCGAAGTTGTCAGTACCCATTGGCGGGATGATTACGGCTACAAATTGGTGGATTACGAAGCTTTGGGCATTTCTGAATACTGGATTGCGGACTATTGGGGACTTGGCGGGCGACCCTCTATTGGCAATCCTAAACAACCTACTTTTTCTGTTTACCCGTTCGTTGGTTGATGGTGACTATCAAGTCTGTCAGTTTAGAGGGGAATAGCGGGTTTTGTCGCCCACATTTTGGCAGTTGAATTTGACGGTTAAACAGATTGTTAGCGCTGGCAGAGATACGGTAGAAAATGGGAGGCTCGAAGATAGTTAGTTGAGACTGTTCGTACCACATTTTTCCTAATTTTCTAGTGAATACTTCTGTCCTATAACTGGCAATGAATTAGGACTGAAGTCATTATGAACCTTAACTATTGATTGTCAGTATCCTCATTTTCAGCATGATCGGGGATGTCGGGTTTCTGTTCTGGTAAATATTTTTCTGGTAGGCTTTCGGCGACTCCTAGAGATTCATGTTTTTCATGGATAGCAGAATCGATTGCTGCTAAGGTTTTAGGGCTGGCACTCCACTGGTTTAGAATATCTTTAATTAGGGCTTCCCTAATCCAAACTTGAGCTACAACGGTGAGGGGGAGAGCTAGCAATAAGCCTAAAAATCCAAAGAAGGTGGCGAAGAATACTTGAGCTATTAATGTTACTGCTGGCAGCAGTGATACTTGCTGTGCCATGACGTAGGGGGTGAGGAGGTTGCTTTCAAATTGTTGAATGAGAAAGTAGAGGATAAGCACAAAACCGGATTTTAAGGGAGAGTCTAAAAGTGCGATAGTCACTGGGGGAATGACGCTCAAACCAGGTCCGATATTGGGTATTAAGTTCAGCAAACCAGCTAAAACAGCGTGGGCTAGAGCTAGGGGAACTTGCAATACTGACAAACCAATTAGGCTAAGAAAAGTGATGACGCTCATGCTAATTAAAGCACCGATTACCCATCGACCGAGGGCTATTTCGCATTCATCTAAGATTCCCTCGATTCGCCGCCGATAAAAAGAGGGAAATAGTTGAATAAATCCTTTTCGGTAAGATAAAGGATCTGCTAATGTCATCAAGGTCAAAACTATGACTAACAAAAAGCTGAGAATAACGCCTAATGTGTTACCAACAAAGGCTCCAGCACCGCCGACGAGTTGATTGAATAGGGGTTGCAGTTGTTGGATAATGTCGTTAATATCAAGATTCGGTAATCGCTGACCCATTTGTCCAGAAAAGCGAGCTTCAATCTGATCGATCCACTCATTTAATTTTGCTATTCCTTGAGGAGCTCTTTGGGTAAGTTGTTGAAACTGTTGGGCAAAGGGTGGTACAATGATTAGGAATAATCCTACGAAGATGAGGACTAGGAAACTAACTGATAACAGTACGGCGATCGATCTTTTGAGCCCGAATTTTTGCAAGTAGCGTGCTAGTCTGTTTAAGGCTGTGGCTAAGACGACGGCGGCAAACAGCAGCAGTAGGGCCTGCCTGATTTGCCACAGGATGTAACAAGATGCGATGAGGGCTAATAAGCCCATCCACTGTCCTAGCTTCATTAGATTTTAGATTTTAGATTTTAGATTTTAGATTGAGGAATAGGGTATGGGAATTACTGCTTGCTAATTGCTCTGCAGCCCAGAAGCGATAAATCGCATCTCTATAAGATACCTTAGATGCGGGCGATCGCATCTTTAATCAGATACCCCTACTCGGACATCAGTACAAGCAGCCTCCTCAATTCCCTTTGGCGAACACCTGCTGCGCTGTCAGCTTCAATTCTGGGAAAGTTGGGGACTCAATACCCTCGCCGCTTCTGAAAAGTTTGACTTGGTATTCGCCGTCAATTAGTTGGTAAACCGAAAAGGTTGGTTGCTTGGGGTTGCCGATGAACCGTCGGCCGCCCAATCCTAGATAGTCTATAATCCAATATTCTTGAATACCCATTGATTCATAGGCCTCAAGCTTTAGGGCATAATCATCACCCCAATTAGTGCTAGTTACCTCGACGATTAGGGGGACTGATGAACCCATTGTGATAATTGATGATTTTTCCCATCGCGGCTCGTTTCCAATGGTTTGTTCGTTAAGTACAATAATATCTGGGTGTGCGATTCGTTTAACCTAAATGGATTAAAAATCCAGGGACGGTTAGCCTAACCCTTTGGTTAGTGTAACTGATT
>NZ_JAUBSA010000012.1:0-115361 GCF_036702115.1 Microcoleus sp. LAD1_D5
TTAAGACTCAGATGTGCATATTTAAATAATGAGATTAAAATGGGTAGGTATGCTTAGTTAAAAAGCGGGATGCTCCCGATTTTATTGCCCGCTTAGTATACTAACAATACTCCGGACAGTTTTTGGAACGATACTATAAGCTTTACAGGGCAAGAATCATAAAAAAGTCGAATTAAATGCCGCGTCAGGGGTGGAGCTGAGATCGATTTAATTATCCGCAGTGACTCAAAGTCAAGCGAGAATAAGCCATTGGGCCATATAAAAACTGTCCGGACTATTGATACTAAGACTGAACTGTATAGTAATAGAAATACCTTTACCCGTTTAAGTAAAAGAAATCTCCTTAAGCAAACAAAGGTAAAAGCTCCAGAAAACCAGAGCAATTCCTGAACCCATGACTAACAACACCCCAGTCAAAACAATTCTGATTCTGGCAGCCAATCCCACCAATACCGTTCCCCTGCGATTGGAGCAAGAGATCCGGGAAATTGACGAAGGATTGCGAAGGGCAAATAAACGAGAACTGTATAAATTAGAACAAAAATGGGCAGTGCGTTCCCGTGATTTTTACCGGGCTATCTTAGATTATCAACCTCATATTGTCCACTTTTGCGGGCATGGTGCTGGAGAAGATGGAATTGTCCTAGAAGATGATACCGGAAAAATGGCGCTGGTGCAGACAAACGCCCTTGCCAGTATGTTTAAATTGTTTGCCAAAAAAGGTGTAGATTGTGTAATTCTCAATGCTTGTTATTCCGAAGTACAGGCAGAGGCAATTAGTCAATACGTTAATTATGTCATTGGCATGAATCGAGCCGTGGGAGATAAAGCAGCCGTTGCTTTTGCCGTGGGCTTTTATGATGCGATCGCTGCTGGATATACGTTAGAAGAAGCCTACGACTTAGGTTGCTCGCAGATGATGAGTTTCCGAGAGCATGAAACTCCTGTTTTCAAGAAAAAGAATTTAATTGATGCTCCGATTGCTCAGGGTGTAATTGCTGTTGAAGATGTGATTCCGCCCAATCCTTACCAAGGATTATCTGCCTTTGGGGAAGAAGATGCCGACTTCTTTTTCGGACAGGAGAAATTTGTCAGTAATTTAGTAGAAGTAACGCACAAACAACCGTTGGTAGTAGTGGTTGGGCCAAGTGGCAGCGGTAAATCTTCTGTGGTGTATGCGGGATTAATTCCCCAATTGCGAAAAGAGGGAAACTGGTTAATTGAAACTTTCCGTCCGGGAAAAGAACCCTTTGAGCCGTTAGCTTTTGCCTTGGTGCGGCAATTAGAACCAGAAGCAGGTGAAACTCAAAAACTGCGAGAAACAATGGGGCTAGCAGGTGATTTGCGAAATGGTAGGATCACTTTGCAGCAGGTGGTATCTCGCATTTTGGCACGTAACCCAGGTAAACGGTTATTGTTAGTTGCCGACCAGTTTGAGGAACTGTACACACTTTGTCAAGTGAAGGAAGAACAGGAAAGGTTTGCGGATGGGTTACTAACGGCGATTGCTCAAGAAAATATTAGATTGGTTTTGACTTTACGGGCTGATTTTTACGGCTATGTGCTTTCTTATCGTCCGTTGCGGAATGCGTTGCAAGAATGTACACCGCAGTTACTCAGTTCCATGAAGCGGGAAGAATTACAGGCAGCTATTGAATTACCCGCTCAAAAATTGGAAGTACAGTTAGAACCGCAACTAACCCAACGCATTCTCGATGATGTGGGGGAAGAACCGGGGAATTTACCGTTATTAGAATTTGCTTTAACTCGGTTATGGGAAAAGCAAATAAACCGAGAATTAACTCACCAAGCTTATGAAGAAATTGGCGGGGTGAAAAAAGCAATTGCTAATCATGCCGAACAGGTTTATCAACAACTGAGCGAAACCGAGAAAAAACAGGCACAGCGAATATTTGTGCAATTAGTGCGTCCGGGGGAAGGAACGGAGGATACCAGGCGCGTTGCTAGCCGTGCGGAAGTGGGGGAAGATAACTGGAATTTGGTCAGTTATTTAGCTGGATATCAAGCGCGTTTGGTAGTGACGGGACGGCAAGAACAGGAAGATACCGTAGAATTGGTGCATGAAACCCTAATTCGGCAATGGGGAACTCTCCGCGAGTGGATAAATGCTAACCGTCAGTTTCGGACTTGGCAAGAACGGCTGAAGGTGGCGTTACGCGAGTGGAAAAATAACAACCATGACTCTGGGGCAATGTTGCGGGGTGCGCCGTTGACTGTGGCGGAAGATTGGTTGCGTCAACGTGCCGATGAAATGACGCAGGAGGAACGAGATTTTATTCAGGTTAGCGTTAAAGAACGGGATAGGGAGAAACAGCAACAGGAACGCAGGAGGCGACTGACAATTATTGGGCTAAGTAGCTTTTCGGTGATAGCTTTGGGTTTAGCAGGAATAGCCGGTGTTGGTTGGTGGCGTGCGGCAATTAATGAAATTAATTCTCTGGCTCAATATTCCGACGGGCTTTTAAATTTAGATGGGACTAAAGCTCTCAAAACAAGTTTAAAAGCCGTTGTGCAAATGCGACGTACACCTTGGGTAGATGCTAATACCCAGACCTACGTAGAATTGTCATTATTAAATACAGTTTCTAATGTGGCAGCACCAAATACTTTGGGCGGACACGCGAACTCGGTTAATCGTGTCAGTTTCAGTCCCAATGGCAAGCTGCTGGCCACTGCCAGTCGTGACAAGACAGTGAAACTGTGGGATACCGCCACCGGCCAACAAATTAAAACCCTCAGCGGGCATACAGACTCGGTTAATATTGTCAGTTTCAGCCCCGATGGCAAGCTGCTGGCAACTAGCAGTGATGACAAGACCGTGAAACTGTGGGATACCTCCACTGGCAAAGAAATTAAAACCCTCAGCGGACATACAAACTCGGTTAATATTGTCAGTTTCAGCCCCGATGGCAAGCTGCTGGCCACTGGCAGTGCTGACGAGACCGTGAAACTGTGGGATACCACCACTGGCAAAGAAATTAAAACCCTCACCGGACATACAAGCTCGGTTTGGGGTGTCAGTTTCAGCCCCGATGGCAAGCTGCTGGCCACTGGCAGTGCTGACAAAACCGTGAAACTGTGGGATACCACCACTGGCAAAGAAATTAAAACCCTCAGCGGACATACAAGCTGGGTTTATGCGGTCAGTTTCAGCCCCGATGGCAAGCTGCTGGCAACTAGCAGTGATGACAAGACCGTGAAACTGTGGGATACCACCACTGGCAAAGAAATTAAAACCCTCACCGGACATACAAACTCGGTTTGGGGTGTCAGTTTCAGCCCCGATGGCAAGCTGCTGGCAACTAGCAGTGATGACAAGACCGTGAAACTGTGGGATACCACCACTGGCAAAGAAATTAAAACCCTCACCGGACATACAAACTCGGTTTGGGGTGTCAGTTTCAGCCCCGATGGCAAGCTGCTGGCAACTAGCAGTGATGACAAGACCGTGAAACTGTGGGATACCACCACTGGCAAAGAAATTAAAACCCTCACCGGACATACAAATTCGGTTTGGGGTGTCAGTTTCAGCCCCGATGGCAAGCTGCTGTCCACTGGCAGTGCTGACAACACCGTGAAACTGTGGGATACCACCACTGGCCAACAAATTAAAACCCTCACCGCACATACAAACCAGGTTTTAGCTGTCAGTTTCAGCCCCAATGGCAAGCTGCTGGCCACTGGCAGTGTTGACAACACCGTGAAACTGTGGGATACCACCACTGGCCAACAAATTAAAACCCTCACCGCACATACAAACCAGGTTTTAGCTGTCAGTTTCAGCCCCAATGGCAAGCTGCTGGCCACTGGCAGTGCTGACAACACCGTGAAACTGTGGGATACCGCCACTGGCAAACAAATTAAAACCCTCACCGGACATACAAACTGGGTTGTGGCGGTCAGTTTCGGCCCCGATGGCAAGCTGCTGTCCACTGGCAGTGCTGACAACACCGTGAAACTGTGGGATACCACCACTGGCAAAGAAATTAAAACCCTCACCGGACATACAAACCCGGTTAATGCTATCAGTTTCAGCCCCGATGGCAAGCTGCTGTCCACTGGCAGTGCTGACAAGACCGTGAAACTGTGGGATACCACCACTGGCAAAGAAATTAAAACCCTCAGCGGACATACAAGCTGGGTTTATGCGGTCAGTTTCAGCCCCGATGGCAAGCTGCTGGCAACTAGCAGTGATGACAAGACCGTGAAACTGTGGGATACCACCACTGGCAAAGAAATTAAAACCCTCAGCGGACATACAAACCCGGTTTTGGCGGTCAGTTTCAGCCCCAATGGCAAGCTGCTAGCTACTGGCAGTGATGACAAGACAGTGAAACTGTGGCGGTGGGATTTTGATTATTTAGTTAAGGAAGGATGCAATTTCATAGACAATTACCTGATACCTAATCCTAATGATGCAGATGCCCTGGAAATTGACAAAGATTTATGCAAAAAGCTTTAAGACTTTTAGATTGAAAACTGCATAAAAAACTCAACCTCACTCCCATATAAAAATCAAACTTTTCCCAAACTCCTTACCCACCAACAACCATGACAAACCAAACCCCCAACTTCTACGCCCTCCTCATCGGCATCAATTTCTACTTCCCCCATCGCTTACCTGAAGGTAACTACTACAAAAACTTGCGAGGATGCGTTCAAGATATCAACCACGTCGAAACCTATTTAAAAGACACCTTCACCCTCACACCCGACCAAATTATTAAACTCACTGCGACTGCTTCCGACAATCCCAACCAACCCCAAGAACCCCCGGAAATCCTACCAACTTATGAAAATATCGTCGCCAAATTCAAAGAACTAACCGCCAAAGCCCAACCTCAAGACCGAGTATATATTCACTACTCCGGTCACGGCGGACGGGCGAAAACAATTTTTGAAGATGTCAAGGGTTCTATGGGTTTAGATGAAGCCTTAGTTCCCTGCGATATCGGTCAACCACACTCACGCTATTTGCGAGATTTGGAATTTGCCAAACTCCTGGAAGAAATGGTGGCAAAAGAGTTAGTTGTAACCCTCGTACTCGATAGCTGTCATTCCGGTGGCGCAACTAGAGAAATGAGCGGAGATGACCGGATTCGCGGTGAAGGTTTTATTGATATGACTCTTCGACCTACAGATAGTTTAGTCGCACCTCTTCAGGAATTAGCACAAAATTGGCAAACTTCAACAGAAAATAGCCGCAATATTACCGTTGTCAATGGTTTGTTACCCGAACCGAAAGGTTATACCTTAATAGCCGCTTGTCGGGATCAGGAATTAGCTTATGAAAAGGTTTTTGAAGGGACGGAACGCAACGGCGCTTTAACTTATTATTTACTAAAAACTTTGCGAGAATACGGGACAGAGATTCCTGTCAACAACTTATACGATCGCATTTCTAATCTAGTTCACAATGACTTTGAACGACAAACACCGATGTTGATAGGCGAGACAAATCGCTCTTTTTTGGGCGGTCAATCTGTCGTTGCTAGCCGTAACGCTCCGGTGATGAAAGTAGATATTACCAAAAACCGAGTCCAATTGCAAATGGGTGAAGCTAGCGGCCTTAAAAAAGGGGCAGAATTCGATATTTTTCGATTCGGGGCGCGGAATTTTGAGGACAGCGAACAGCGAATTGCTACCGTTAAAGTTGTAGAGGTGGGAGCATCCGACTGTTGGGCAGAAGTAACGATGCTACACAACGAATTTAGAACCCGAGAACTCCATCCTAAATTAAGAGAAGGAATAATTGAAATAGGTTCACCTGCTGTCTATGTAGGGCCACCGTTGGAACAAATTCGCAAAGTTCGGATTCTTCTGCCTTCACCAATACCGCAAATTCCTGGTGTAGATGTGTCATCACTTCCTGGTGTACTCGAAACTACAAAAGAGGAAGTTGAAAATCATAGCTGGATAGAATTCTGTCCAGAAACCGAAAAAGATGAGAATGTGAATTATTTTGTTTCCGTGAATTCTCAAGGAGAATATTTAATTTTAGACGCGAATAAAGAACATATCAAAAATGTTCTTTTTCCGATCAAAGTTGATGCACCTGAAGCAGCTAAAAAGCTAATTAATCGCTTAATCCATATTACCATATACCAAAATTGTTTGGAGTTGGATAATGAAGATGCTTTTTCTCCCTTAAATGGCAAACTTAAGGTTGAATTGGTTAAATCAGTCAAACGGCAAATTGTGGTTTTGAATGCTGATGGTAACGTTCCTGTATTAGAAAATGGTGCAGAAGATGTCACATTACTAATTCACAATGAATCTACCAATCGAACATTAAATATCACTGCCTTGATCTTTAATGAAGATTTTAGTATTTCACAAATCTATCCCAAAGGTGCGGATTATGAAGTTGTAAAACCCGGACAAAGAATAACAGAAACACTCAAACTGTCATTGCAAGAAAATTATGGGGAGGCAGTAAATGTAATAAAGGTATTTGCGACTGTGAATGCAACGAATTATCACTTGTGGGAATTGCCAGCTTTAGACCAAGAGTTACAAAGGCGAAAGGGGGAGGTTGTAACTAAAGCGAGTAATGAATGGACGACGGAAAAGGTGGAATATGTGCTGAGGTGACAAAAAAGTCGTGCGCGCATTTTGCTGGCGGGCTGTTCTTGCCTAGTCCTTTTTGATTGACTTTTGGTTGAGGTAATCAGAACACATCTGTTTATCCTCTGCTGTCACTTTCGGGTTGTTTTTGAGATAATCACTTATTGACTCGCAGCCTAATGCCATCAGTTGATCAAAATCCCAAGTCCATAGTCTGATGGTGCTGTCGGCGCTTGCAGAAGCCAAGGTTTTGCCATCTGGGCTAAAGGCGACCCTAATGACCGATTTGCGATGGCCGGTGAGCGTGGCGATCTCCTTTTGGCTTTGCAGATCCCACAGTTTGATGGTGTTGTCACCGCTAGCAGTTGCCAAGGTTTTGCCATCTGGGCTAAAGGCGACACTATAGACCAAATTGCTATGGCCAGTGAGGCTGGCCATCTCTTTTTGGGCTTGCAGATCCCACAGTTTGATGGTGTTGTCACCGCTAGCAGTTGCCAAGGTTTTGCCATCTGGGCTAAAGGCGACACTATAGACTGAATTGCTATGGCCGAAAAGAGTGGCGATGGATTTTTGGCTTTGCAGGTTCCACAGTTTGATGGTGTCGTCTCTGCTAGCAGAAGCTAAGGTTTTACCATCTGGACTAAAGGCGACACTCATGACCTCTTGGCGAGGGCCGATGAAAGTGGCGATGAGTTTTTGGCTTTGCCTGTTCCACAGTTTGAGCGTCTTGTCACCGCTAGCAGTTGCCAAGGTTTTGCTATCTGAGCTAAAGGCGACACTATAGACCCAATCGCTATGGCCCTTGAGGGTGGCGAGTTCTTTTTGGCTTTGCAGATCCCACAGTTTGATGGTCTTGTCTCTGCTTGCAGACGCCAAAGTTTTGCCATCCGGACTGATGGCGACGCTACTGACCCAATCGCTATGGCCGGTGAGGGTGGCAATCGGTTTTTGGGTTTGCAAATCCCACAGTTTGATGGTGTTGTCACGGCTTGCGGTCGCCAAGGTTTTGCCATCTGGACTAAAGGCGACACTCCAGACCTCATTGCGATGGCCGGTGAGGGTGGGGATGGGTTCTGGGCTTTGCCGGTTCCACAGTTTGATGGTGTTGTCACTGCTGGCAGAAGCCAAGGTTTTGCCATCTGGGCTAAAGGCGACACTATTGACCCAATTGCTATGGCCGGTGAGGGTGGCGGTGAGTTCTGCGCTTTGCCGGTTCCACAGTTTAATCGTCTTGTCACGGCCAGCAGAAGCCAAGGTTTTGCCATCTGGGCTAAAGACGACACTATTGACCCAATTGCTATGGCCGATGAGCGTGGCGATGAGTTTTTGGGTTTGCAGGCTCCACAGTTTGAGAGTCTTGTCACTGCTAGCGGAAGCTAAGGTTTTGCCATCTGGGCTAAAGGCGACACTATTGACCGAATCCTGATAGCCGGCCAGGGTGGCAATGGGTTTTTGGCTTTGCCGGTTCCACAGTTTAATCGTCTTGTCATCGCTGGCGGTCGCCAAGGTTTTGCCATCTGGGCTAAAGGCGACACTATTGACCGAATTGCTATGGCCGGTGAGGGTGGCGAGTTCTTTTTGGTTTTGCAGATCCCACAGTTTAATCGTCTTGTCATCGCTTGCGGTCGCCAAGGTTTTGCCATCTGGGCTAAAGGCAACACTATTGACCGAATCGCTATGGCCCTTGAGGGTGGCGAGTTCTTTTTGGCTTTGCAGATCCCACAGTTTAATCGTCTTGTCATCGCTTGCGGTCGCCAAGGTTTTGCCATCTGGGCTAAAGGCGACACTCCTGACCGAATCGCTATGGCCGGTGAGGGTGGCGATGGGTTTTTGGCTTTGCAGATTCCACAGTTTGATGGTGTTGTCCCAGCTTGCAGAAGCTAAGGTTTTGCGATCGGGACTAAAGGCGACGCTATAGACAAAACTGCGATGTTCTTCCAAACTATTGCGCTCTTTGACTTGGTAAACTGCTGGTTGCAGTGCAGCCATCACTTGTCTATTAATATTTCTTGTAGTTTCGACTGAAGCATCGAGTTGTTTAAATGCTTGCCCCGCCTGCACTGCTTCCAACAGGGCTTGAAAAGTTTGTCCAGAAGCTAAATAGTCTTTTGAAGAGGCACTTGTTAGTATTACATCTGCTACCTTTTCAATTTGTCCGACTTTGTTCCTAGCAAACATAAAAGCTACTACTGCCACTAACACAGCAACCCCAGCAAAACCAGAAGTCACAACTGTAATTTTTCGTGCTTTTTGCTGGGCTTGAGTGAGTGTCTGATTCGCCTTAGTCAAAAGTTGATTGGCTTGTCTCTGTGCTTCTAGATCTCGTTCAACTTCCTGTCGTTGGAGTTCCCTGCCGGCATTTAAAAACTGATAATCTAAATCACTCAAACTTTTGCCGGCTGCCCAGGTTTGAGCCTCTTGCAATGCCTGACCCCGCAACAGCCGCGATTCATCTTGGCACTCAGACTCAATCCAAACTTTAAAGCTTTCGCTATAGGGTCTGAGATTTGCTAATTGTTTTTCTACCCAATCCCGGTTAAAAACTGCTTGATAAATAGGGTTGTAAACTTTAATTTTAGCTGCTTGCTTAACGACTAAACCTGTGAGACGCAGTTCCATTTGTTCAGCCGTATCATCAGCCTCTATCTCATTGTGCTGTAAAATTTGCTGATATAGCCCCAACAGCCGACTTGCCCGTTGTTCGCTGCGTAAAATCCGATCTCGAATGGTCTTTAAATGCTCTGGTTCATCCTGTCCTTCCCAATTCTTAATTACCTTTTCTTGAACTAAGTTTTTAACCCACTCCTCAGGATTTTGAATTGAGGCAGATTTGGCCTGATTGAGCAGTATTTTACAAACTTTTTGCGTTAAGAATGGCTGCCCACCCGTCCAATATAAAACTGCTTCTAACAATGCTCGCGAATTTTCTGCTTGAGTTTCTAGCCCCACTGCCAAAGGTTGCGCTTCTGTTAATTGAAAGCCGGTTAACTCAATCGCCCGCCCGATATTAAACGGAGTGCGAATGTGATTACTGATCAAATCAGAAGGCGCTGCGACCCCAATCAAAGCAAAGATTAACCGCTTATAGTCTGGTTTATCTGCGCGTTGGTTGAAACAGTCTCGAATTAGCGCAAAAAAGTCGTCTATATTAAATGGCAAAGCCAATACACTATCAATTTCATCAACAAATATTACAATAGATTCATCAATAAATTTCAGCAAGACTTCTCCGATAAACTTGCTGAACCGTTGAACAGGAGAGACTAAATCGTGATTTGTCCACCAATCGTAAGAATCAAAATGATTGTAAAGCTCAAAGCTATTCACCAGCGAGTCAATGATGCCAAAATACCACTCTTCTGCCGTAATATCTGACGTGCCAATTGACGTAATATCAACCGCAGCACAGGCAAATCCTTCTTGCTGCAATTTTGCCATTGTCTGCACCCGCAAGCTCGATTTTCCCATCTGCCGCGAGTTAAGGACGTAACAAAATTCTCCGGCTTTTAATCCTTGATAAAAATCTCGATCCGCTTTTCTTTTGACATAGGTGGGTGCATCAACCGGCAGACTTCCACCCACTTGATATTCATAATCTAGATCGGGTTTATCATTCATTAACGAACTCCCAAGCGATCTTTAAAATAAAGCCGGTAGAGATTGCACAGAGGAATGACATCATTTCCCCGCAGTTTCACTAAACCCATACTGCGAAGTTTAAAGGCTTGATTGGGTTCTAATCGTACCGGATTGGAACTTGCGATCACTTGTTTCATCGCTGCTTCTAAATTTGCATCAGCGGTAAGGTTAAGTAGATGCCGGCGTAAGTGATCCCCGAAAATGCCTTCTTCAGTCGGTGCAATCTGTAAAAACTGTTCTAAATCTAAGGAACCGCGAGCAATTTCATAGAGACCTTTTCTTAAAAGGTAAGGATGCCCATCTACCATTCCTATCAGCTTTTCTATGTCAGAACTTGACCAATTTAGTTTGTGGTTTTGTACTAATTCAAAAATTTGTGTATGATTAAATTCTGGCAACTCAATCGGTAAACCCACGTTAAACGGCGACTGGTTAATATTGAGGGGAATATAAACTTCTTTGGAATGGGAAATAACTAAACGTAGTTTTTTCCAAGCTTGTTCATTCTTCCCTTTTTCATGCCACGCCCGCAGCAAACCAAAGAATTCTTGGGCAATTTCGGGATACTGAAAAACTTGATCGACTTCATCCAATCCCAAAGTTAAGGGGGAAGTAATGGTAGCCAACAGATAGCGCTGAAAATAGTTGCCGCATTTTTGCTTGCTCCCCATGCCTTGTTTCCAGTAGTCTGCTACTCGATATTCTAAGTTCAATTCATTGGTGATGTCGCCACAGAACCACTGCAACAGCTCATCAAGATTGGTAAGAAAACTTGCATCAGCAGATTGAAAGTTTAAATACGCAGTGTTATGTCCTTGTTCTCTTGCCTGGTGCAGAATGCGCTGTAATAAAGAGGTTTTTCCCATTTGACGAGGTGCTTTTACTCGGATCAAAGCTCCTGGTTTGAGAATGGTTTGGTAGCAGTCGGATTCGATGGGAGGACGATCGATATATAGCTGACAATCTAAGCTAACAGAACCTTCTGGGTTATCTAAGTTGGAAATTGAAATGGCCGGTGAGGTGATGGATCGGGTATTTTCAACCGCAACAGGTGGATCTTCCACATTCTCGCTCACTGCTGCATCTAAAGCCTCTCTCCCTTCCACTGTTGTCTCTACAGGAGACTCAGGCTTTGTCCTCAATACCGGCGTCAGTTCTTCAGGAATGCCGGCCATACTAATACTGGTACAACCCCATTCATAGGCGAATTCGACAGTTCTACCGGCACCCAATGCGTCATAAAATCCTACTGCGAATTCTCTGGCAGCATTATCACCGACGGCTTGGTTCATGCCAATCACATAAGGAATATGGGCAGCGATGGCTTTGGCTTGCACTTCTGAATAACAAGCGTTTAGTACCACACACTCTACTTGATCCTGAAACAGTTTAAAGAGGCCGGCTAATGCTTTTGCATTCACCAGCTTAATTTGTCCTGTGTCATCTTCAAGGGCTAACCCGCCTTCTCCTGCCCCATGTCCGGAAAAATGGACAATTTCTGGATTAAAATCTAAGACTGCTCGTTGCATTTCTCTGGGTGTCACCGCCCACTGTTGCTCCAGTTGAAATTTGTCACGCTTTTTAGAACGTTGCAACCCATCGGCAATTTCTTGAACCTCTTTACCTAAGCGCAGGGGCGTGGAGTTTTTGGGGTTAGCTGCCAAAAACAAGATAGTTTTTTTCTTTCTTGGGGAACTACTCATAAATGGGACTTTGACTAAAGGTGATTCGCTATTACTCCCTTTGGGCCCCAAGAATATCTAGTGAAGAGGACAAGGCTTTGCTGCGGGCTTTTATAGATATTGGCTCGCGATCGCCCGTACAAGATATTATTGTTTTTTCATGCCGATCTACTTACTAGATTAAGTTTAGCAGCTCTACGGGAATATACTGTATCATGTCACGTAAATTAACCACAATTATTGTAGCGGCGGGTTCACGCGCGATCGGCAATATCAGCCATAACTCCCGTAAACCCGATTCTAGTGGGAACTTTTACCCTCGAAAATCTCCCAAAGCCTTCAATGCAAATTGTGGCAAAGCCAACATCCTGCGCCACCGCCAAGGTTCTTGATAAAGCCGATACAGCCATTCTAAATGATTGTCGCAAAACCAAGCCGGCGCGCGGGTTTTTGTTCCCGCCCAAATATCGAAACTGCCGCCAACTCCCACCCAAATTGACTGAGGACAAAGGTGTCGGTGTTCGGCAATCCAAAACTCTTGGCGCGGCACTCCCAAGCCGACAAAAATCAGTTTGGGCTGCATTTTTTTGAGGCTTTCACGGAAGTCTTTCTCTTCATCTGCGGAAAGATAACCGTGTTGAGAAGCAATCGACAATCCGTTAACCTTTTGCTGCCAAGTTTGGGCCGCAGCAGCCGCTACTCCGGGGGAACCTCCAAAGAAAAATAGTGGTTCCGAATCAGGCAATTTTCCGGCTTGTTGCAGCAGCGATTCTGCTAATTCAATCCCCGGATAGCGCTGTGCCGGTTTGCCACGCAGCCGCAAGTACAGCACCACTCCCGAACCGTCGGGAATCACCAGTTCCGCTTTGCGGATTACATCTGCTAAAGCCTGATTTTGCTCGGCTTGCATCGCCATTTCAGCATTCAGCGTCACGACGTGACTTCCTAACCCTTGATGCAGGCGCTGCATCAGCCAACCTGCATAATCATCTAATATGTGAACTGGTAGTCCCAGCACTGAAAATTGCGGCTGCGATCGATCCATATTTTTTTCTTTGAGATTCCTACACACCTAGTTATTTAAATTAGCTGAGATTGGCGATCGATGCTAGACCACTTTTGGACGCAAAAAACCCGGTTTGTGCCACAAAGATTCTGTTAAGTCATCATTCCGTGGCCCAGAAACCGGGTTTTTTGTACGCGGCGCGCCAGTTCATTAGAGTTAGGCTGCAAAGTGCGATCGAGCATTAGTGTTCGATTTTTTTGACAGAGCCGTCTGCGTACCATTCCATCGGTACTAGCTCAATTTTACCATTAATTTTGACTGTAGAGTAGACAATTTTTACGAAAGGAACGCTGTTGTTATTGTTGTTGCGGCTAGACATGGCAATTACCTTGTTGTATTTGCAAAACTTGAGAAATAATCTAAACTCTGATATATTTAAAAGTCTATTCACCGCAATTCGGCTCGCATCAGGAACAACAAGGAAAACGAAATGGCGATCGCAACAACTCAGCGGCAAACCAGGTTAGATTATTACTACCAGCAAATCAAAACCGTCATCCTCAAGCGCCAGAACCCAATTACCGGTTTGCTGCCGGCGAGTACCGCCGTTAACGCCCACGGCGACTACACTGATGCCTGGGTGCGCGACAACGTGTACAGCATTCTCGCAGTTTGGGGTTTGGGTTTAGCTTACCGCAAAGTTGATGGCGATCAGGGCCGGACATTTGAACTCGAACACAGCACAGTCAAACTGATGCGCGGATTGCTGTTTGCGATGATGCAGCAATCGAGCAAAGTAGAACATTTTAAAAATACTCAGTCGCCCCTAGATGCCCTGCACGCTAAATACAATACTCAAACTGGAAGTATTGTTGTCGGTGATGACGAGTGGGGCCATTTACAGTTAGACGCTACATCTATATTTTTATTAATTCTTGCTCAAATGACGGCTTCCGGGCTGCACGTAATTTTTACAATTGATGAAGTCAATTTCGTGCAAAATTTAGTTTACTACATCGGTAGAGCGTACCGCACGCCCGATTACGGAATTTGGGAAAGAGGCCATAAAATCAATCGCGGCAATGCAGAATTGAACGCCAGTTCAGTTGGCATGGCAAAAGCAGCGCTGGAAGCAATAAATGGGTTGGATTTGTTTGGAATTAAAGGCTCTCAAGCATCTGTTATTCACGTTTTGCCAGACGAAATTGCCCGAAGTCGTATAACTTTGGAATCGCTTTTGCCTCGCGAATCTAGTTCAAAAGAAGTAGATGCGGCTTTATTGAGCGTGATTAGTTTTCCGGCTTTTGCTGTGGAAGACCGAGAATTAATAGAACGGACTCGAAATAAGATTATTGACAAATTGCAAGGAAATTACGGCTGCAAGCGGTTTCTGCGGGACGGACACCAAACAGTTTTGGAAGATGCCGATCGCCTGCACTACGAACCCACAGAATTAAGGCAGTTCGAGCACATTGAATGCGAGTGGCCGCTATTTTTCACTTATTTGCTCTTGGACGGCATATTTCAGGGAAATCAAGCCCAAGTGCAAGAGTACCAACAGCGTTTGGAATCTCTAGCAGTCGATCGATCGGGTTTGCCGCTGCTACCCGAATTGTATTACGTGCCCGCCGAAAATATAGAAGCAGAAAAGCTAAATCCCAGCAGCCAGCAGCGCTTACCGAATGAAAATATTCCCCTAGTTTGGGCGCAAAGTTTGTATTTTCTCGGTCAATTGCTGAACGAAGGATTAATCGCAGTTGGCGACATCGACCCGCTGGGAAGGCACCTTTCAGTCGGCCAGCACAGAGAACCTTTAGTGCAAATTGCACTGTTAGCTGAAGACGAAGATTTGCAAGCAGAATTAGCTGCTAACGGCATTGCGGCGCAAACCCCAAAACAGGTCGAGCCTATTCAAGTCCGCCAGACTAAAGAATTATCAGCTATTTACACGCAAATTGGACGTAACGACCCATTAGGCTTAACTGGCCGCCCCGTGCGGCGTCTGCGGAGTTTAACAACTTCTCGGGTGTTCAAAATTCGCGAAGAGGCGATCGTATTTCTCCCCTCATTTTTGAACAGACAAGAGTTTTACTTAACTTTAGATTACCATTTTTTAGTAGCTCAAATCAAGAGCGAAATAGCTCACATTCACCGCCACTGGTATCAGTTGGGACGCCCTACGGTAACGCTGATGCTGACTCACACTATGCTGGAAACTGGCCGGGAGGCGTTGTTAGAATTAATGAAGGAATTCCGGGATGGACACTGTAATAACACGCCAGTTAAACTCGGAAATCTTAAGCAGTTAATGCTGACTGCTGGCACCGAAAGAATTGATTTCATGCACGACTTTGAATTTACCGAATCTCCGGTGACAGGTGCAGTAGAAACGCGCTTATATCTAACTTACAATCCTGAAAAAACTTGGCCTTTGGGTCACACGCAAGAATTTAAATTAGAGTGCGAAACTAATACTCAATTCTTGCTAACTAGCCTACGAGATTCAGAAAATTTGTACGAACAAATTGAGTTGTTGCACACCTTAGTTAGACTCAAAGGATTAAATTTTGATACAGGATTTGGAGGTGCGGAAGCCACTGTACAAGTTGTGGATTTGCTCAACGAAGTTTATACAAAAGCTGGAGAAAGTTCGCAATCAAAAATTCAATGGGCCGTCATCCGCCATGCCGCAGGTTTGCTGGACAAAGTTGATATCAGCTTGTCTGATGCGGTGACAGACATTTTGGTGCGACAAAAGCAGATTGCTGTGGGTAAAGCCTACAGCGAAGATTCAGTGATTTCGCGCCCCGGTTCCTACACCGAAGTGATGGACAAAATTCGCCAATTCTGCGGAGAAGATATTCGCGATCGAGTTCTAACTCAAGAAGTTCTCATCTACCTCGGCCTGTTAATTAAAGCCGAACCGCATTTATTTAAAGGTTTGCTGACACTGAGAGTTAGCTACTTTATTCTGCTGTTAACAAGCGAGTTGGCGCGCGAATTGGGAGTTACGCAAAATGAAGCTTACGAACATTTAATGCAGCTAAGTCCCTTTGAAATCAAAAATCGCCTGCGCCAAGTGTTGACAGAATACGAGGAAATGAATCAAATCCTTAAACAGCAAGAATCCCTGCGCGTCAAACAGGCGGAAAAAGATATTGAATGGGTAGTAGCGCCTGTTTCCGAAGAACCCCAAATGCCTGCGGGAGGATGGCGGCGGAAGCGGCAGATGGAAGGTACTGTCAATCGCGTACCCAAGGATTTTTATCCGAGTGTTTGGGGACTCCTGCGGCACTGCAAAGGCTTGATAATTGGCGACAAATTAGAACGGCGCAATCGCTTAGATAGCCATATCATTTTATCGGAAATGACCCCAGGCGAAAAGAATTTTGCGCTACAAATCGAGCATTTACTGAATAAAATTGTCGCCCCGGAATACCGACAAGTCAATATTGAGGCGTTGATGGAGTTGGCGGCGATCGCCCAGCGCAACCCCGAATTGCAAGTAGAAGAATATATCGTTTTAGATGTATTAGTGGGTCACGCAGTGCGTCTGAATTGGCAAGGAAAATACCCGGAAAGATCCGATAAATACGACGAAGATAAAGCGGCGGCTTGGCAAGCTTTTTACAACACTTCGCCTTACGTTTGCGCGAGTCATGTACTCGATGCTTTCCGATTCTTGACGAAGTTTGGATAGACAGAAATCAAGCAAGCGTGTCACAATCAAATCGAATTGTAGGGTGCGTCAGATGAATTTTTCTAACAATTATCGAGGTTTTCAGGTCTGACGCACCTTACTAACTGTGCCAGTTGCGTAAGTCGTGATAGATTGAGTGCGGCTGGTTAGTAAAAGTGTGGATCAACCTTTGTGTAGTACAGACTTCAGTTTTTTCTTTGCCAACTCATCAGCAAAGTATTATAACTATTTAACTGGACATGGTATGACAGGTTTGCAGCAGCGCCCAAACGCAACTGCAAACCCCAAACTACAAAACTCCTTTAGAACTCGGAATCCGAGTAGCGCGCCGCGGGTCGATTTCCACCGCCATCCGCATTGCCCGCGCAAATGCTTTAAATGCCGCTTCCACAATGTGATGAGAATTTCCCCCCTGCAACTGTCGAATATGCAGCGTCATTTGAGTGTGGTTCACCACCGCCGAAAAAAACTCTCTCACTAATTCAGTATCGTAAGTGCCGATCCGCTGGTTGGGAATTTCCAAGCTGTAACTTAAGTGAGGCCGTCCCGAAAAATCTAGCACTACTTCAATTAAAGCTTCATCCAAAGGTGCGATGAAATGCCCGAAGCGAGAAATGCCCGATCGATCCCCGACAGCTTTTGCCAGGGCTTGGCCTAAGGTAATTCCCACATCTTCGTTCGTGTGGTGGTCGTCAATCTCCAAATCCCCGATCGCCTGCACGTCCAAATCGATCAATCCGTGAGAAGCAATCTGGTGCAACATATGGTCTAAAAACGGAATGCCCGTAGACGCCTTGCAAGTTCCCACACCGTCGAGATTCAGGCTGACAGTAACATCCGTTTCTAGTGTCGTGCGTTTCACCAAGGCTGCCCGGGCGATCGCGTTAACTGAACTCGGAGGAGGAAGAGAAGGGCGATCGATTATCTCCATAATTCGCAATGGGTCATTCATTAGTTATTGATAATTAGTAATTGAACCTTACAGGTTGATAAGTGTTGAGTCTCAAGTTTTTAGTTAAGAGAATTATGCAAAACTCAAAACTCTCGAAAGGGGAGGCTTTTGCATAAAACTTACTTGTTAAAGTTAAAGTTTATTGTCTAAACCCACCCCTACATAACTCACAATTATCGACTACGGTTACATTCCCATGATTTCGTAACCGGCATCGACATACAAAACTTGACCCGTAATCCCGCTAGCGAGATTGCTGCACAGAAAAGCCGCAGCATTTCCCACTTCCTGCTGAGTCACCGTCCGCCGCAGCGGCGCCACTTCCTCAACGTGGTGGATCATGTCCAGAATACCGCCAACTGCTGACGAAGCCAGAGTCCGAATCGGGCCAGAAGAAATCGCATTTACCCGAATATTTAACGGGCCCAGTTCAGCAGCTAGATAGCGAACATTCATTTCCAAAGCCGCCTTAGCAATTCCCATCACATTATAATTAGGAACTACCCGGACGCCGCCCAAATAAGTCAGGGTCACAATACTGCCGCCCTCGGCCATCAGGGGTTTAGCAGCAGCACAAAGCCGCACCAGCGAGTAAGCGCTAATATCCAAAGCATTGGAGAAACCTTGGCGCGAGGTGTTGGTGAAATCTCCCGAAAGTTCGTCCTTGCCGGCAAAAGCCAGACAGTGGATCAGGACATCTAACTTGCCCCACTTGTCGGCGATGGTTTGAAAAGTAGACTCAATTTCGCTCTCGTCTTGGACATTGCATGGCAAATACAGACTGGGATTGAGCGGTTCCACCAGTTCAGCGACTTTGCGCTCGTGCTTGCCTTTCTCGTCCTTCAAATAAGTTATGCCGAGGTTGGCCCCAGCTTTGTGGAGCTGCTGAGCGATGCCCCAGGCGATCGAGCGATTGTTGGCAATGCCCGTAACAAGAGCATTTTTTCCGGTCAAATCTATCATCTGTAGTTTATCTAAAAGCAACTTGCACCGTTCTCATTGGCTATATCTGACAACCCCGCCAGTTTAGACACAACTGATTCAGCTTTAACTGATTCAGACACAATTGAGACACAATTGAGACACAATTGATATTAATTTTGCTGTGGAGCTACATGGGGGCGGAATTGAAAAAGTTAAGAGAAGGGCTAGATTTAATCATACAGTGCGTGTTTACCTTAACATTAGATGGAAGTAACAGAATCCTTGGATATTGGAGGTTGGGCAGTATATTTACTCAATAAGGTTAATTGACAAGTTATAAAGTATTGATTAGTACAAAGGATCTAGTCGTGACGCATGATAGACCGCTAGCAGCCGTGTTCCGCCAAATCAGCGGCGGGGCGTTTCCACCCATTGTGGAAACCTTTGAACGGGGCAAGACAATTTTTTTCCCTGGAGACCCGGCTGAGCGCGTCTACGTTCTCATTAGAGGTGCTGTGAAGCTCTCCAGGGTGTACGAAGCAGGGGAAGAAATTACAGTCGCCCTCCTGCGCGAAAATAGCGTATTTGGGGTGCTGTCTCTGATTACGGGACACCGATCGGACAGGTTTTACCACGCGGTAGCCTTTACGCCGGTAGAGTTGATCTCGCTGCCGATCGAACAAGTCGAGAAAGCGCTCAAGGAAGACCCGGAACTGTCGATGGTGATGCTGCGGGGGCTGTCGTCTCGGATTTTGCAAACCGAGATGATGATCGAAACGCTGGCGCACCGAGATATGGGTTCGAGACTCGTCAGCTTTTTGCTGATTCTGTGCCGGGATTTTGGCGTACCCGGTACAGAGGGAATTACGATAGATTTGAAGCTGTCCCACCAGGCGATCGCCGAAGCGATCGGCTCGACGCGGGTAACTGTAACTCGTTTGCTGGGGGATCTCAGACAAGAAACAATGATCTCGATCCACAAGAAAAAGATCACAGTCCACAACCCGGTGGCTTTAAGCCAGCAATTCACTTGATGCCGAGAAGAAAGTATAGGATTTTGGATTTTGGATTTTAGATTCAATCCAAAATCCAAAATCCAAAATTTAAAATCGGAATGACTGCTGGATACATCCTGGTATTTGTAATTTTAGTGTTGGGGGGTGTGATCGCCACTGTCAGCGATCGCCTTGGGACGAAAGTCGGCAAGGCAAGATTGAGCTTGTTCAAACTTCGCCCCCGCGATACTGCTGTTGTTGTGACAGTTATGGCTGGCAGCATCTTGTCCGCACTGACTCTGGGCATTTTGTTTGCGACTAGCAAGCCACTGCGAACGGGAGTTTTTAGAATAGACGAAATTCAAAAAAGGCTCAACAACGCCCGCCGAGAAATCAACCAGGCCACTCAAGAAAAAAATCGAGTTGAAACTGAATTAAGTCAAGCCAGAGCCGCTCAAGCGCAAGCTAGAGCCAATTTAGAGCAAATTAATCAATCCCTCCAAACCGCTAATGCCGAGCAAGCTCGGACGCAAACAAAATTAAACTCGCTGCGGGCCCAGCTCAACAGCGTGCAAGCAGCCAAGTCTAAAACTGAACAGCAGTTAAGTCAGGTAGAAGCGGCTAAATCTAAGACAGAAGAACAGCTCAGCAGCGTGGAAGCAGCTAAATCCCGCACCGAAGAACAATTGAAACTGGTTGAAACGGCCCGATCGACTACAAAAGCTCAGCTCGATCGCACCGAGAACCAATTGAAAACGGTTTCCGCTCAAAAAACGACTTTAGGATCGGAAATCGCCCAACTGCAAGAGGAACGCCAACAGTTAATCGAGCAGGTAAAAACTCAAATTGCCCAGCGAGACGCAGAAATTGCCAAGCGAGAGGCAGAAATTGCCCAGCGGGACAAGGAAATTGTCGCTCGCAACGAACTAATTGCCCAGCGAGACAAGGAAATTGCTCAGCGGGTGCAAAATCTCGCCGATCGCGATCGAACTATTGTCGAGCGCGACAAAGTAATTGCCGAGAGGGAAGCACTCCTAGAAACCTTGGCACAGCAACAATCTCAACTCGAACAGCAACAAACTTTATTGCAGCAGCAAGTGCAAGTTTTGGAACGCGATTTTCAGGCAATCCGCGAGGGTACAGTTGCCATCAGGCGCGGTCAAATTTTAGCTGCTGGCGTCGTTCGCATTGTCGAACCCGGTATGGCAAGTCGCGCGATCGATCGACTCTTGCAAGAAGCAAATAAAACCACCGTCGGACTGATGCAGCCGGAAAATAAGAAGGTTAGAGACCAGATTATTCAAATTACTAAAGCAGAAATCGATCAACTAATTAGTCAGATTAAAGACGGTCAAGACTACGTGGTGCGAATTGTCGCCGGCGCTAATTACCTGCGGGAAGAAAAGGTAATTAAGGTATTTGCAGAAGCAGAAATCAATCGAGTTGTGTTCCGCGCTGGAGATGTGATTGCAGGGGTTGCTGTCGATCCGGTGACTTTGACCGACGAACAGGTGCGACAGCAGTTGCTGCAATTGATAGAAGCTTGTCAATTTCGCGCTCGCCTGATCGGTGTTGTCGGCGGTAGAGTTCAAGTGGCCGACAGTCAGATTGAAACTTTAGCTGGTTTTATCGAGCGATTGCAGCAGTACGAGAAACCGCTGGACGTTCAGGCGATCGCCGCAGATGTCACTTACATCGCCGGCCCGCTTAAAATAGATTTAGTTGCTCTTGAAAAGGGAGTCGTTGTTTTCCGCACGGGACAACAAAAACAAGGCCCAGGAGATTTGAAGATTAAAAATTAAATTTGGTCATGGGTAATGGGTATTTGGTAACTGACTATGATTTTAGGTTTCGATCCGGGTAAAGACAAGTGCGGCATCGCTGTAATGGGTATAGATAAGAACGTCTGCTACCATCAAGTTGTGCTGTCGGAAGCAGCGATATCTACTATTCAATCTCTGTGCGAACAGTTTTCTATTGAGTTATTGGTGATGGGAGATCAAACAACTTCTAAGAGTTGGAAACACAAACTGACGCAAAGTTTGTCGCCTGCGCTCAAAATTGTTCAGGTTGATGAGAGATACAGCAGTTTAGAAGCGAGGGAACGCTACTGGCAAATGTACCCTCCGACAGGAGTTCAGCGCTTAATTCCGAAGGGGATGCGAACGCCACCGAGACCAGTGGACGATATTGTGGCGATCGTCCTAATTCAGAGGTATTTAAACAAAAGTTAGTCAATTTTATAAGCGTTACCACTGATGAGCTTTGATAATTAAGGAATCAATATGTTTGGGCGGCTCTTGAATTTTTCACTTAAATAAAATACACCCTGAATTTAGTGAATTTATCATTAAATAACAGTTAGTGTTACTTGATGACAGCTTCCGTCAAAATTACCTTACCATTCTGGCGGACTTGTAGGCGTTCCGGGTTAATCGAATAGATAATATTGCCGTTAGTCGCTTCATAAGTTCCGTCGTCACCTGTCGTTACTTGCATGACATTGATTTGGGTGCCATTTATTTTGCTGAGGCCGCGGTAAAAAATATCGCCTTCCTGGGTTTTGCAAATGTATATAGAAAAGTTGGGCGTTGCGAAAAATTGCACCATTTCGGCCCTCGGACATCCCTCAACTTGAGCAATTTGCAGCGGTTGATTATTGCCCAAAGTGTTGGGTGCGATCGCCGGGACTTTGGCAATCGGTTGATTTAGTGCTGTTGCTTTTGCTGAGGCTGTCAAAAAGCCGTGAAGCGAAGCTATCCCGAAGGGAATCGCACTAATCCCCACCATAACTAGAACTACTCCTTTAATGCCCTTAACTCTATCTTTATAAAACATCTTGTCACTCCTGGTTTTAACTATATAATTACATCTTAAGCGATCTTTGCTGGATATTAATAATATTTAATATCAGAGGTGAGGTGGGTGCACCAACAACCTAAACCCTCGGTTTAAGTAAGGTGCGAACTGCGCGCCCTACACCAGTGAAAATACATAAGTATGTCAATGCGCTCGAAGGAAAGCAATCTCTTGCATTGATGACAATTGTACGATCGTATGACTTGTGCAGGCTGATCTAAGAAACCCTGTTCCTTCAGGCATTTCTCATTACTCAAGCTGTTATTTTCGTAGAAACCGGCTTTCTAGCCCCCCATCTCGAACTGACTCAGTTACACGGTAATGTTTATTTGCGCTTACCCATTTATTAAATAATAAAAAGGGAAAGAAAAGATACATTTTCCTTCCCATCCCCCCTTTTTTAAGGCACAATTCCTGACTGCGAACCTTGTAATTAATTAACTGCTGCCAATTGTTTGCCTTTGATTTCCACAGGCGCCGTTAATGCCTCTTCCAAATCCGCACAGCCGAGTTTTTCCTCCAAAATAGCCATCACTTCGCGGCCGAAATCATTGGAATTCCGCTGCCAAGCTTCTAAACAAATTTGTCCGAAAAACGAACCCAAAGGCTCGGGATTCCACAGCAATTTGCGCGCTGTCCAAGGCATCAAACTCATCGGATCGTAACCCGGTTGCAGAATCTCCTGTTTAAAGGCGTATTCTTCCAAAATTGTGTGCGGCTGCAACCCGATAAAGAAAATCGCGGGTTCCACTTTATCGGCTCCGAAAATTCGCTCTAATTCTCGGTGATAAGCAATAGTTTGCCGGATAGTTTCAAAGGTTTCGTCAATGACGTTAAACGAGTAATTAACGGAAACCAGATCATTGTAACCTGCTGCTTTTAAATCGCGACAATTTTCCAAAACTACTCGCAAGTTGTAGCCCATCCGCATTTTCCTAACCAGTTCCTGGGAACCGCTGGTGATGCCGATCTCAAAGTAATTCATCCCCGTTTTTACCATCAAATCACACAACTCTGGTGTGAGATTATCCGCACGGATGTAAGCAGCCCAGTGGATGTCAGTCATGCCGGCGGCGATGATTTTTTGCAATAATTCAACTGCATCGTCGATGAATTTGCGTGCCGGGATAAATTGAGCGTCGGTAAACCAGAAATTGCGGATACCTCGATCGTACAATTGCCGAATCTCCGCTACCACCTCATCCGCTGGATTGATCCGCACTTGTTTCCCTTCAATCACCGTATAAATGCAGTAACAGCAATTATGAGGACAGCCGCGCTTGGTTTGGACTCCGACGTAGAAGTCCATATCCTGTAGATAATAGGAAAATTCCGGCCAAATGGTTTCGATGTAGTTATAATCGCAAGCAGTTTTCTCGATGTTGGCTGGCTTTTCGTGAATTAGCCTCGCCCGCGGCACGGTTTCTCCCACCACATAACACCTTTCCTCGGCCAAATCTTCGCCCTTAATCAACTTCTCCAGCAAAGCTTCGCCTTCCCCCACCGAAACCACAGTTCCCGCCGGCAAACTGCGTCCCAACTGCTCGTAAAACACGCTCACAGCACCGCCACCGACCACTGCACGAGCTTCGGGGCGGTATTTCCGGGCCCGCTTCAATCCGCGCTTAATCAGTCCCAAATTGCGCCAGAGTTCGGTGTAGTAAGACGCGGCTAAACGCAGTCCTCCGAGTGCTCCCCGGAACTTGATTAGCAGATTTTTGGCGTAGTAAAACTCGAAGGCATTTTGCAGCGGATTGCCGCCTCTACCGCCCACGGGCGCGTAAATTTGAATGTCCCGCCAAGAGAAAACCAGCAGAGTCGGCTTAAACTCGTCTATGCTGGCATCCAAAGCTTTAGCGAAATCCAGGGGTGGCACCGCACCTAAATCGAAAATGCGCTGTTCGACATCGGGAAACAGCTTGTGTACGTGATCCGAAAGATACACAACTCCGATCGGGAAAATAGGATTGCAAGGGAGGCGAACGTACAGGACTCGGTTTTCTCGGCTTTCCATGATTGCCATATCCTAAAGTGGAACTTTTTCAGCTATGTTAATATTCTTTTAATATAACTTTACAATCTATCTAATTTTCGCAATTTGACATTAAATATTCTTAAATTTTTCTATTGGGCTTAAGGCCGAGCTTGTTGGTGTCGATCGGCGAGAGCAGCAGAAAAAAGCTAATTTTTAAGTAAATACAGCGTATTTTGACAGAAAATCCCAGCGGGGAGTTAAAAACCAGATATTTATCCGGTTAAATTTAAATTTAGGTACGATCGGTCTCTCATGTATTGGGGAGTTGGTAGTCGGCTTTACAGTAGCCGGGATCGCCTAGTGTTAGCCTGAGAAGATAACTAAAACTTTTAGGCAAGGCTCCCTCAGCAGTTATGGCTCAAATTCTTGACCCCGTACCCTCAGACATTGACAGCAAGATTCTGTGCTGCTACGTCAACGCCACCAGTCAAATTCAGATTGCTCGCATCGCCAACATTCCTAACTGGTACTTTGAACGAGTAGTGTTTCCCGGACAGCGCTTAGTGTTTGAAGCAATACGGGCCGCAGCATTGGAAATTCACACCGGGATGATGGCTAGTGCAATTTTGTCGGATAAAATTCCTTGCGATCGCTTGCAGATTAACGAAGGCCCCTATTCAAACGTCAATCCTAGCAGATCCCCAGAGGCAGTTCAGAGCGATCGAGCAGTAATGGCCGGCCGCCCCAAATCCCGAGAACTCTCAGAACCTTTGACTGTACCGGCACTAACCGCCGTCGATTAATCGAAGTTGTGAGTTTTGAGTTATACATTGTCAGTTAATTGATAACTCTGCGCTCAAAATTCCAACTTCTGCAAAGTGGTAAAAACTCAGCACTTAAGAATCAAAGTTTCTGAAATGAATTTTATATCAAAACTCACAACTGCAAATATTGTCCGGTTTTTCGTATTTCCCTGAGTTTTGTTGGCGGGATCGACAACTGTGCAAAAATATCCTTAAACAGCTTGTCGAATTTCAGCCATGTCAGCACAACCGATCGCATTTCCCCCATCTTCGGCCCCAGTATTTAAGCCGGCGGTATTCCGGCTTTCTCCCCTGATTAGAATCACGTTGTTGAGCTTGTACGCAGCCCTGACAATTCCATTGCCGTTTTTGTCGGAAGTAACGAAAGCACCGGTGCCCCCGGCCGCACTCTGGGCGGCAATAGTTGTCGGGGCTGTGGGCCTGTACGGCGTGCTCAGTGAAAGGGTAATTTTGAGCGAGGAAGGGATTGAAGTCACATATCCCAACTGGTTTCCGCGTTTTTTTCGCAAGGGTTGGTCGCTACCTTGGAGTGAGGTGAAAGCTCTCAAACCTCGATCGACAGGTCAAGGAGGTTTAGTTTACTATTTTTTGAGTCATTCGGGTGAAGGTTATTTGCTGCCAATGCGAGTGGCTGGGTTTGGTAAATTAGTCGGTTTGGTGGAAGCAAAAACAGGTATTGATACTAGAGATGTCCGCCCTTTGTCGCAGCCTTGGATGTATCTTATTTTGCTCTTCTGTACGCTGCTGCTGCTGTTGGTGGATGCGTGGACGATTGTCACGGCGATCGGGCTTAAAGGTAATCTGTAATATTATGTCCGGTACAATAACTGTTATAAAGTTGGTACTGAGGAATTTAGTCCTCATAAAACTTGCTCGGACTGAAGTCCTGAATAAGCGGTACTGCATTTAGTTTTTATCTTTGGGGCGGGCTAAGCTGTCGCGCATTTAAATTGCACGTTAGAGGCGGGCGGGACGCCCAACCCCTACTCCCCACAAAAGTTTGATTGTTTTTTGACGTACAATTTAAAGGCAGAACAGCTTAGAAGCAACTGCCCACAAGATTGTCCATCAAAATAAGTATATAGATTAAACGCGCGATTACTTACAAACCTCTTTGATTGTGATAGTTTATGTGGCTAAGATTAGCTAAAAAACATTTAGCTAGTTTGCATTTTTAAAACTCTTAAAATTTTTGTGGGGAGTAGGGGTTGGGCATCTTGCCCGCCCCAAATATGCAGGTTAAATGTGGAACATCTTATTATCCAACACGCGCAAAAAAGAAAAACCCGGTTTCTTTAAGAAGCCGGGTTTTTGCGTATTCTATTGTTTATTTAAGCTACTTAACTCCAGCCGATCGCCGACTGTTAGGTGATTCGTAGTAAACTCCAGAACCTGTATCCGAGACAAAATGACAATCCCAGTAAGAGCGAATAAAACTCTTCCAAATTGGCTCGGTTGACTTGCGATAATAATCGCCCAACACTGGCTTGATGGCTTCCGTTGCTTCCTTCAAGTGATAGTGCGGCATAGTCGAGAAAATGTGGTGCGCTACGTGGGTGCCGATATCGTGATGGATGGAATTAATGATTCCGTAGTCGCGATCGATCGTAGACAATGCACCTTTCAAGAAAGACCAATCTTTACCGCGATACCAAGGAATGTCGGCTTCTGTGTGGTGCAGGAATGTTACCAAATCCAGCCACATCACGAACACTACATAGGGAACCAAGTAGAACTTGAGTAAAAACAGCCAACCAAACTGATAGGTTAGCGCTCCTAAAAAGCCTACCATCAGTACCAAGGATGCGGAACTCGTCAACACATCCCATTTTTCGGAGGGACGGAAAATCGGGCTACCGGGCATGAAGTGAGAACCTGCCCGATCGGGCGATCGGCGAAATAGATAAATTGGGTAGGCAAATAACATCAAATAAAAGCGTCCCAGCTTTTCGTACCAAGGCATTTGATTATATTTGCTCTCTGACACCGGATACCAGCTTTCATCGTTATCTAAGCTGCCTGTATTTGCGTGGTGGGTTCTGTGGCTGATCCGCCAACCGTGGAAGGGCACCAGAATTGGAGCGTGGGAGAGGTGTCCTATCAGGTTGTTGAGCCATTTGCTCTTAGAAAATGAACCGTGTCCGCAGTCGTGGCCGACTACAAACAATGCCCAAAACATGGTTCCCTGCATCAACCAAAAGATTGGGTAAAAGAGCCAGGAATCGACGGTGTAGGCGATCGCATACAAACCTGCGATGATGCCAATATCTAAAAAGAAATAAGCCAGAGATTTCCATGCCGAGGGTTCAAAACAGTGGGCTGGAATGGCTGCCTTGATATCTTGAAGAGTAAAAGGTAACTCTGTTGTACGAGAGGACGAGTCTTGATTGCTCGGGGGATTGAGAACAGTATTTGATTGCACGAAGTTTCCGATTTAAGCTGACTTGAGAAACCGCATTCCGCCTTGTAACAGTCAATCGATTTTAGATTTTAGATTTTAGATTTTAGATTCACTCCACAGATGAATCTGGGGGCTTAACTAAGATCTAAATTTTTTGGCTCTCCCCAACATGAGTCGGGGAGTTGTATCCCTATGCAGGTGAGGTCACTGTCAACCTGCAAGGAGCCATATTTTTTAGTCTGCAAGGGTTTCTAAAGTTCTTTAGTTCGCATGAACAGCCCGTCCGCGATTCTCAAGCAAGTTGGCTTGTGGAATACTTGTCTGGGAAAAATTAGTGCGATCGACCCTGTTATCTGAAAAAATCTCATGTGCCCGTTGTTGGTGCGAAATGCGATTTCAATCTGAGAGTGGACATCTGGAGGAAGTACCTCCAGTCTGCAGGTAGCATACAGCGTTTCGAGCAGGAATTGTGAACGAGAGTGTAGGGAAAAACCATCCATTTTAGATTGGCGATTTTAGATTCAAGCACAAATCTCAAATCTCAAATCTCCAATCTCCAAGCCGAGGGTTGGGTTTCACACAAGTTCTACCCAAGCGACTGTTCACTACAGTTCACAAATTCTGCAAGAATTGCTAAAGCTAAGCTAATGTAACATTTCTACACACATTCTGGCAATGACTTACCAGAAAAACTTGAAAATCCATAAATTGCGGAAAGTTACGGGCGATCGCTTTCTCGCTTTGTGATTTTCTAGGTTGCAGCTTTTTCTAATATGAGCTTAGACCGTTTTACCACTTCTGGAACGTCGATCGGATAATCACCGGTGAAACACGCCGAACAAAAACTCATCGGGTCTTCGTTAGTCGCCCTCAGCATTCCATCCCAACTCAAGAAAGCCAAAGAATCAACCCCTATTTGGGCGCCGATTTCTGCGACTGACTTAGTAGCAGCAATCAACTGATCTTGATTGTCGGTGTCGATCCCGTAGAAACAAGGATGAGTCACCGGCGGTGAGGAAATTCTCATGTGAACTGCGGTTGCGCCCGCATCGCGCAAGGCTTTGACGATTTTGCGACTGGTAGTGCCGCGCACGATCGAATCGTCGATAATAATTACCCGCTTTCCTTCCAACACATCTTTGAGAGGGTTGAGTTTCATGCGGATTCCTGACTCGCGCATTGTCTGAGTCGGTTGAATAAAAGTGCGCCCGACGTAGCGGTTTTTAATCAATCCTTCGGCGTAAGGAATGCCGGAAGCTTGAGAAAAGCCGATCGCGGCGGGGATTCCAGAATCGGGAACGCCGATGACTATATCAGCATCAGCCGGAGATTCTGCTGCCAACAAACGCCCGATCCGCAGGCGGTAACTGTACAAACTTTCACCTTCCATTTGGCTGTCCGGGCGAGCAAAATAGATCATTTCAAAGATGCAAAGTTTGCGTTTCTGCTGCTGGCTCCAGTGGAAGGAAGCCATACCTTCTTCTGTAATCCAAACTAATTCCCCGGGTTCTACGTCCCGCAAAAATTCAGCACCGATTATATCCAAGCCGCAAGTTTCCGATGCTAAAACGTATCGTACCGGAGTTGTGGGGAGAGTGCCAATTACCAATGGTCGGACGCCCTGCGGGTCCCGGACTCCCATCACGCCTTGGGGGGTGGCGATCGTCAAACTAAAGGCTCCTTGGCACATAGCAAAGGCACTGATCGCTGCTTCCAGCCAGTCTTTGCCCTTGTCTACCTCGGAGCCGATCGCCACCGCGATCGCCTCTGAATCCGTCGTGCTCACAAAGTCGCAGTTGCGAGACATCAACTCTTCCCGCAATTCTTTTGTATTGACAAGATTCCCGTTATGTGCTAACGCGAGACTTCCCAAACGGGTTTGGACGACAACAGGTTGAGCGTTGACAACCCGCGACGAGCCGGTAGTAGAGTAGCGAGTGTGGCCTACGGCTAAGTTACCGGGCAAGTGACCTAAACTCGATTCGTTAAAGACTTGGGAAACCAGTCCCATATCTTTGTGCAGGTGGACTTTTTCACCTTCAAAAGTGGCAATTCCTGCTGATTCCTGACCGCGGTGCTGCAAAGCATACAAACCGAAGTAGGTCAACTTGGCGACATCTTCACCCGGTGCGTAGATACCGAAAACGCCACAAGCTTCCTCGGGCTTGTCGGGTTTGCTAGAATGCTCGTCAGCCGCGAAGGAATGGTTGGGAATCATAGATGGATGGGTTCCTAATGGGGAAGGTGGGTTAGGGGGACAATTTCAGCGGGAAATCTGGTTTGCGAAAGCGTCGCATAACTTAACATTCCCTTAATCTTGCCACGGATCTGTCATTATTTCCAAGTCGTGTAGCATTTCAGACAGAAGCGATGCGGCGTTTAATGGCATTGTAGTATCGATCGCCCCCAGATCATATATTAACGTTGATTAAGGGCGGGCGAGGGATTTGTCGAGGGATTCGGCGATTGTCAAACGAAGTCGGCGCAACGCGAGACTGAAGAGATCGGCGATTGTGCAATGGAAAACAAATTAGAAACTTGCTTGAGGGGCTTTTTCAAATATGAGGATTTAAGGGCGATCGATCTTGACTTTTTCAGGGAATTGACCTAGTATATCATCATGGGAATCTGTGCCGCCATATAAAGTCATTTTGGGCGCGATCGAGTATTAAGTAATGTCCACAGGAGTGAACCGTGGGATGGAGATTTCGCAGCCTGAAAAATTTTCCTACTCTACAAAGTCAATCAGCTTCATCTCCTGACCAAACTTCCTCTAAATCTCTCGCTGCGTGCAGAATTCTCACTACCTCCATATAGTTATCAAAAGACAGATAGAAAATCAGATAATTCTCAAAACCCCTAACTGACAATCTTCGCAAACCCTCCAACCGTGGATTTTGAACCGGATACAGGCGACCCATTCCCGACATTTGAGCCAATTTCGCAAATGTCTGACGTGCTGCATCAAAAAAACGCAATGCAGCATCAAGATTATTTTGAGCAATATAAGCAAAATTTTCGTCTAAATCTTGACTTGCTCTTGGTGTAATGACAATCCGTTTAGTCATTGCTGCTGTCGGTCAAGTTCCTGTACCAAATGAGCGCGTTTTTGCTCCCACCAATCCTCGGTAATCTCTATAGAATTGCCACTATCCAAACCAGCCAACAATAACGACTCAACCCGCGCGGCTCTTGCTTGTTCTTGGCGAATTAGGTGCAAGATGTATTCCGCTGCATTACTGTAGCCTCCGATTGCCACTTGTTCGTTAATAAAATTTTGAATTGAATCGGGAAGAGGAAGATTGAGGGCCATATTTTTTATCCTTCCTGATGTGTGACCTTGGATATTTAAATTATTATAAATCAGGTTCGATCAATTTCCGTTTTTGTAGGGTGCGTCGCTGTGAGATTTTTGATGAAATTTGCAGATTTGAGATGGCGACGCACCTGACTGACTCTCGCGGTGCGTCGCTGCGAGATTGTCGATTTGATTTGTAGATTGTTCAAGGCGACGCACCCTACCACTACTACGCGGAAACTAGGACGAGGAAGAAACCGAAGCTACCGCAACGCGAAAACCGAGGTGCCTGCTGCGATGGACCGCCCAATTCCTGCCACGATAGGCACTACGGCAATAGACCGTATTGCAGTTCCAGGCACCAGCACGCAGCACTCGGTTATTATCTGTTCCAGTTTCCCAAGAACTTCCATCAGTCGGTGCGCCGTTATAATTACCATGCCATTTATCGCTGCACCATTCCCAAACATTCCCGTGCATATCATACAAACCAAACGGATTCGGCGGAAAACTCCCCACATCCGTTGTTTGTTTGCGGTAAAATCCCTTCGGCGCAGCACCGTAGGGATAATTGCCATCATAATTAACTAAATCCGGGGTAATCGTGTCACCAAAATAGAAAGGCGTTGTAGTTCCGGCGCGAGAAGCATATTCCCATTCGGCTTCCGAAGGTAAGCGATAAATCTTGCCGGTTTTTTGAGAAATTTTCTGGCAGAATTCCAGAGCATTATTCCAGCTTACTTGTTCTACAGGACGTTTCAAACCTTTGATATCAGAAGGGTTATTCCCCATCACTACTTCCCACTGTTCTTGAGTAATGGGATATTTACCCATAAAAAAAGGAGAGATATTAACAGTACGCTGCGGCCCTTCATTGTTACTTCGCCCTGCTTCTGTACTGGGGGAACCCATCACGAAACGGCCGCCAGGAATTGCTACCATGTCTAAGATTGCACCGCTACCTAAATTTTCACTAATAAATTGTGCTTGACGGCGTGGACGGCTAGTTATATTACCCCGCACATCAACTGTCACCACTTCAAAGTCAAACCTTTGTAAAGTCGGCGCCGGAGTTGGTGTCGGTGCGGGAGTTTGTCTTGACTGACGTTGAAAATCTCTTAAAACTTCCTCGGCTGATTGATAGCGCTGCTGAATATCTTTTGCCAACAACTTAGATAAAATCACTTCCAATCCCTTTTCTATGGGGCTTTTCAAATGTTGCTGCCAATTGGCTGTCCAACTATAACCTTGATCCACCCACAAATCAAAAGGATATAGCCCTGTCAGTAGATGAAAAGCAGTCGCCCCCAAGCTAAACAAATCGCTGGCTGGATAAGCTTCACCCCCTTTCATTTGTTCAATGGGTACATAACCATCCGAACCAATTCGCGTTCCCAGTCTCGACATCACTGTTCCCGACAACTGTTTGGAAACTCCGAAATCAATCAACATTAACAAACCGTCGCAGCGACGGCGCATAATATTCTCAGGCTTGATATCTCGGTGAATAATTTTTTGTTCGTGAATAAACTTGAGAACAGGTAGAAGTTCGAGTAATAGTTGCTTAACTTGGCTTTCTTGCCAAAGTCCCTGCTTTTGCAAAAGGTTTAACAAATTATCACCATCGACAAACTGCTGTACGAGATACAAATATTTGTTGTCTTCAAAGTAGGCATCAAGGGAGGGAATTTGGGGATGTTGTCCTAGCTGTTGCAGTTGTCTGGCTTCTTGCTGAAATAATTCTCCCGCTTTGCTAATCGCCCAAGTCCCCTGGACATTTGGTGCTAATTGTTTAACGACACAGCGTTGATTTAGTTTATCAATATCTTCTGCTAAATAAGTTCTGCCGAAGCCACCTTTACCGAGGAATTTGATCATGCGGAAACGATTTCGCAGGATGGGTATGAGTTCAAGACCACAACTGATGCAATATGTTTGCCCATCAGAATTTTCAGGATTGGGGCAGTCGGGATTGATACAGCAAATCATTTATTTTAGGAATGATATTGTTTATATTGTATAGTGTCTAAGAACCCCGATTTATGTAATATGTTTTTGCAAGAATCGTGAATTTTGTAAGAAGTCGGGGATCTAGGGTGTGTTTTAAACCCGGAGATCCCCCCTAGCCCCCCTTAAGAAGGGGGGGACAAGAGTATTCAAAGTCAACCCCTACTCCCCTTTTTAAGGGGGATTTAGGGGGATCGAAACTTCACATTATCAGACAGATGCAATCCGACGCTCGATCGCATTATAGAATCGATCGCCCATCTCACCCATCGCCACCTCAATTAACACTTGATTGTCAGCACTCACAACCCGCAAAGGTGATTCAGCACAGCAAACTAAACCAATTTTGTGCCACATTTTGGTCAAATGTTCTTGCAGGTAAGCTTCCCAAATTCCTTGATTTTTCGGTGCGACTGAAACAACAATGCAATTGCCCATTTCACCAAACAAAATTTCATCCCAGCGGCGGACATTTGCCGCATTGAAACTGAGATGAATTTCCGCACCCATTTTAGCAGAAATACAGGATTCCGCGAGGGCGATCGCAATTCCACCTTCCGCACAATCATGGGCAGAACATACCCAACCTTGCCGAATTCCATCGCGACAAACTGATTGCACTTTTCTTTCTAACTCAAAATCTATCCTTGGCGGTTTCCCAGCGACAATCCCGTGAATTGCTGCTAAATATTCCGAACCTCCCAAAGTAGGAGAAGTTTCGATTTTTGAGCTTTCAGATAACAAAGATTCCCCCAAATTAATCCGTGTATCAGAGTCATCATCCGTGTCGTGCACTTGGGAATTTTCAGATAGCGAAGATTCACCCAAATCCATCCGTGTATCCGTGTCATCATCCGTCTCGTGCCGCCCCATTCCCAGCACATAAATTAAATCACCTTTCTTTAGCCAAGCTTGACCAGCAAGCTTGCTCAAATCGGGAATTAACCCCACCATTCCGATTACCGGAGTCGGATAAATGGGTTGAGGATTCCCCTCAGCATCAACAGTTTCATTGTAAAGAGAAACATTCCCCCCAGTAACAGGCGTTCCCAACTCCCGACAAGCATCAGCAATGCCGCGACAAGCTGACGCTAACTGCCAATATCCGATAGGCTTTTCAGGACTGCCAAAATTCAAATTATCAGTAACTGCGAGAGGTTCAGCACCCACACAGCTTAAGTTTCTCGCTGCTTCCGCTACGACTGCTTTTGCACCCTCATAAGGATCGAGATAAACATAACGAGAATTGCAATCAACCGTTGCAGCAACTCCGGGAATAACCCCCAGGGGCGCTTCCTTCTTGCTAAGGGGGGGAGAAAGTTTGGGAGTTTCCCTACCTTGTGCCTTTGTAAATAGAGGAATTACCTCTTCTTCCTGTTTGCTTTCGGAAGCTAGAGAAACAGCATTTTCTCTCTGTAGATCCCCCTTAGCAAGGGGGTGTACTTCTATCCCTTCAGCAAGGGAAGATTGGCAAGGTTCTAGCGGACGCAATCTGACAACCGCAGCATCGGCGCCTCCCGGTAAAACAACAGTATTGTTTTGCACTTGATGGTCGTATTGGCGATAAACCCAGCGTTTAGAAGCGATGGTGGGAGTATCTAAAAGCGTCAGCAAAATCTGAGTCCACGTTTGGAAATTGCCGTTAATTTCGATACCTTTAACTGTGGATTGTGGCAGCGAATCCGCCGTCCATTCCCATGCTTTTTTAGCATATTCGGGCGGCTCTGTCAACAGTTCTCGGTGATAAATTGGCGTGTTATCTGCCAAAGCAGTCGCGGTAATTTCGGCAGCGATTTCGCCTTTAAATAGAATTCGGACGATCGGCTCTTCGATGACTGTCCCCGCTACTACCGCGTGCAATCCCCAGCGGTGGAAAATATCGATTAATTCCTGTTCGCGTCCTTTTTGGGCAACAAACAACATCCGTTCTTGGGATTCCGAAAGCAGGTATTCGTAGGGAATCATGCCGCTTTCTCGAACGGGAACTTTGTCTAAATCGAATTCAATGCCGACGCCGCCTTTGGCTGCCATTTCTGATGTCGAACAGGTGATTCCCGCCGCACCCATATCTTGGGCGGCGACGACTGCACCGGTTTTGAAGGCTTCTAAACAAGCTTCAATTAAGGATTTTTCTAAAAATGGATCTCCTACTTGGACGGCGGGGCGATCGTCCATTGATTTGTCTGTCAATTCTGCACTGGCAAAACTTGCTCCTCCCATGCCATCTCGCCCGGTAGTTGAACCCACGTAAAGCACTGGATTTCCGAGGCCGGATGCCCCAGATTTAACGATTTCTTGAGTTTCCATTAAACCCAAAGCCATAACGTTAACTAATGGGTTATCGGAATAAGCAGGATCGAAGTAAACTTCGCCGCCAACTGTGGGCACGCCGATGCAATTTCCATAATGGGAAATTCCCGATACTACGCCTTTGAACAATCTCTGAGTTTTAGCATCGTCTAAGTTGCCGAAACGCAGGGAATTTAAAAGTGCGATCGGGCGAGCCCCCATTGTGAAGATATCGCGGAGAATCCCCCCGACACCGGTTGCTGCACCTTGGAAAGGTTCGACTGCTGACGGGTGGTTGTGCGATTCAATTTTGAAGGCGAGTTGCAAGCCGTATCCCAAGTCTACGACGCCGGCATTTTCTCCGGGTCCGACGAGAATTCGATCGCCCTCTGTGGGAAACTGTTTTAATAGTGGCCGCGAATTTTTGTAACAGCAGTGTTCGCTCCACATAACGCCGAACATTCCCAATTCAGCTTTATTAGGATGGCGGCCAAGACGCTGAACGATTTCTTCATATTCTTCTGGTTTGAGTCTTTCAGCAGCAATTTGTTCGGGGGAAAATGGGGATTCGGAGATGGGAGACATGGAAACTCGTTATAAACCACAGGCTTTATTCTAAATGCCCTGTGCTTGGTTAATCTACAATCTATAATCTAAAATCTACAATCCCAGGCCTTTGGTTGGTTAATCTAAAATCTAAAATCTAAAATCTAAAATCGAATGACTTTACCTCGAAATCTCAATTTTGCTAACCAAAACTTGCGGAACCGTTCTTTTAAAGGGCTTGACTTGTCAGGGGCGAATTTCAGCGGTTCCGACATTCGAGGCTGCAATTTCACCGGGGCGATTTTGAGGGGGGCAAATTTTCAGGGTGTCAGAACCGGACAAAGCCGCAGGCGGGTGAGAAATTTGATTGCTAGGGCTGGGGTGACAGCGGTGACAGTGACGACGGCTGGGGCTTTGACTGGACTGATAGCCGGGGCGGATGCGGGGGCTGTGGCTGTGGCTGGAACCGCTGCGACGGCGATTGCTGCGACTCGGTGCGAGGCTGGGATTGTGGCGGGGGCTGTGGCTGGGGCTGCTGCTGCGATCGGCGCTAGCGGTATTGTGACATTTTTGGGCGGAGATACTATCAGGGGAATTGTCTTATTTTTGGTTTCTGGGGTAATTCTTGGGTTAACTGCGATCGGATTTTTTATCGCTGTTGAACAAATAGAAAAATTGTCGATAACGTCGTTTAGAAAAGCTGATTTAACTGATGCTGTATTCGATGCGGGGGCGGTTCTAGATGCCGATTTTTCCGATGCGCGAGGAGTGCCGTGGTAGACAACCTGCTTCTAAAATCTAAAATCTAAAATCTAAAATCTAAAATCCGATGACTAAGTTTCCCCACGATCAGTTTGCCAAAGAATACCTGCAAGAGTTATTGTCGCCTCTGGGAGAAGTAGAAACGAGCAAAAATGTCACTGCTGAAGTTAGAGAAATTGATGTTTGGTTTCAACCAACTTCTTTTGAGGGCGAATATGTCCAAAGTTTGGGTTTGTTAGGTAAAATGGCTGCAACGGCGGCGATAATTGAACCGTTTCGCAATCCTGTGACTGCTGAGGGAATTTTTAGCTGTGTTGTTAAGTTATTAAATAGTAGGGCAGAACTGGGGCGGCGGGCTAATCGAGAAAATCAACGTTTTGAGGAAAGACAATTACCGATGTTGTGGATTCTCACTCCTACTGCTTCGGAAGTTTTATTAAATAGTTTTGGTTTTCGGACTCCTGAAGAGTCTGAGGGCTGGGGGAGAGGAGTTTATTTTTTATCGGAGGTTTGGAGAGTTGGGTTAATCGCCATTCACCAGCTACCGAAGACTCCAGAGACTATGTGGTTGCGGATGTTGGGTAGGGGCCGGGTGCAGCAAGGGGCGATCGCGGAATTAACTGCATTTCCCATTGATGCTTCAATTCGAGCTAATGCGCTACAATTACTTTACATCTTGCAGGAAAATTTGCAAGCGAATACACCAACTAATCCCACAATGGATGATGAAGATCAGGAGTTAGTTATGGCGATCGTACCCCTTTTTCAACAAAAGTTACAAGAAGCACGAGAACAAGGTCTTGTACAAGGTATTGTACAAGGTCTTGAGCAAGGAAGAGAACAAGGAATTGAACAAGGAAGAGAACAAGGTCTTGAGCAAGGAAGAGAACAAGGACAGCGGTTGATTTTAGAGAGTTTCTTGCAGGTCAGATTTGGGGAGTTAGACCCGCTAACTGTCACCTTTTTGCGCCCGGTATCGGCTCTACCTACTGCCGATTTTACGATGTTGTTAGTGCAATTGTCTATGCTGCCGATCGCACAAATCGATCGCCAACAAGTCCAAAATTTGCTAGCGGAAAGTGTTTTGAACAACCGCTTCAGCCAATTAGGACAAGAAGAACGCCCCGTTAATCTCATCCCCCATTTGCTCGGCTTATCCCCAGAAAATTTATCATTACTGCTGTCAGAATTGCCTCAATTATCGCTGGAAAATCTGATAGCTAGATTACCCGATACACTTGAAAACTAACAATGTGGCGAGAACCCCGACTTCTTAAACAAGTCCGGGTTCTGGGTGTATAATCAGAGACTGTGGTAATTTGTCATTTGCCGATGAAATTGCGATCGTTCTTTTCTTTCCTCATTGCTGGCGTCTTGGCACTCTTAGGCTTGAGTGCCGGTGGTTTTTACTGGCTGACAACTCAAACTCCCCTGAATTTGCTCGCTGGCGGGCCGACAACTACTCCGGCTGCGGCTGTGTTTGTCTCGAAACAAGCACCTTTGTTAGCATCAATGCTGGTAAATCCCGATCGCCTCGAAGCATTGCGGCAAGTTTTTGCCACTCCCGAAGAAAGAAGTCGATCGCACGCAGAATTTGAGCAAATCAAAAAAAGTCTCCTCGGCAATACAGGCCTCGATTACAGTAGAGATATCCAACCTTGGATAGGTGACGAAATTACCCTCGCCGTCACAAACCCAGATTTCGATGGCGACAGCAGCAACGGCCAACAAGCCGGGTTTTTGCTGGCGGTTTCCTCCCAAAAGGTCGATCGCAGCCAACAATTTCTCGACTCCTACTGGCGCCAACAATCTCGTGGCGATAAAACAGTGCAGTCGGAAATATATAAAGGCGTGAAAATTAATTATAAACAAGCACCAATATCCCAGAAAAAATCTGCTTCGCTTTCGCCTTTTAACCCGTTTTCTCTGCCGACTTCCAAGTTGCCATCCAGCTTCGCAACAGCAGCCATCGGCGGTAATTTTAATTCTGGGGAGAACCAAAATTTTGTTTTATTTTCCAATAGCCCGATTGTGATTCGAGATGCAATTAATAACGTTGAATCAGCCAACCTAAATCTCAACAATACCCCGGAATATCAAAAAGCTTTGCAGCAGCTAACTCAAGGCAGAATCGCTTTAGCATTTGTCAATCTCCCGCAGTCAGCAACCGAGCAAAATCCCCAAGTTTCTCTTAATTCTCTCGCAGTTGCTGTCGGAGTCAACCGACGGGGATTGCTGGCTCAAACCGCTTTAGTGACATCGCGAGAAAACACAGCTTCTCCAACACTCTCTGAACCGGTGCAAGCCTTGCAATACATTCCCTCAGCAAGTCCTTTCGCGGTCGCCAGCACTGATTTAAGGAATTTTTGGGCTGATTTGTCATCGGCGGTTTCCACTAATCCAGAAGTCTCAAATTTAGTCGATCGCACTCTCGCAGATATTCAACAAGTTTGGGGCGTCAACCTGCAGCAGGATATATTTGACTGGGTACAAGGAGAATACGCTTTAGCAGTGCTTCCGAATTCGTCAAATAGTGCCGATTGGATTTTTGCAGCCGAACAATCTGCTGATTCCCAAAAGGCGATCGACAAACTAGATGAAATTGCCCGCAGCAAAGAATACAGCATCGGCAGCTTCACTCTCAGAAACCAGAAAATTACCGCTTGGACGCAGTTGACAACGAGCCAGAATTATGGTAGAGAAAATAATAGAAAGAGTGCGATCGAAACCGAGGCAAAAGGAGTTCGAGCCACCGTCGGCAAATACGAAATTTTCACCACTTCAGTAGAAGCAATGGACGCAGCACTAGAAGCAGCAGAAACAGGCTCTTTAGTTGCCAATCAAGATTTTCAAACCAGCATTGAACCGCTACCGCCATCTAACGACGGCTATTTTTATTTAGACTGGCCCTCCAGCAGGGCAATTTGGGAAAAACAAATCCCGCTGTTGAGGTTAATTGAACTTTCCGCAAGACCATTGTTCGACCACTTGCGATCGCTCACTGTCACCAGTACGGGAGAAATAACAGGAATTCGCAAAGCTACTATATTTATGCGGCTGAATTAGTCATTAGTCATTAGTCATTGGTCAGTAGTCAGAAGGAAGAAGGAAGAAGAAAAACAAGAAACTATGCCCAATTCCCAATTCCCCATTCCCCATTCCCCATTCCCAAGAACTAAGGACTAATGACTAATGACTAAGGACGAATAACTACTGACTGCTTCACCTTTTTCTGTTGCCCAAAATAAGCTTGAAACACCTCTTTGGCGATCGGGGCCGCGGCAACAGAACCATAACCGCCATTTTCAACAACCACGGCGATCGCAATTTCCGGCTTCTCAGCGGGCCCGAACGCCACATACAGTGAGTGATCGTTCTGTCCGATCACCTCCGAAGTCCCTGTTTTGCCCGCCGTCAGCGGAATCGTACCGTCATTCATCCCCTGTCCCGTACCCTCGGCAACTACCGCGATCAGTCCTTCCTTAACTACCTGAATAGTTGAAGGTTTCATCCCCGTCTGTACCCGTTGAGTCTCCGGTGTGCCGGTCATAGAAGTCAAAAGATGAGGCTTCACCCGATAGCCCCCATTCGCGATCGAACTCACCATCACCGCCGCCTCCAAAGGAGTCACCAACACCAACCCCTGACCGATCGACATCGTTACCGTATCACCTGCATACCAAGGTTCTTTATAAAGTTTCTCCTTCTCCTCTGGCGTCGGGATTTGACCGTAAGCGCCACCGCCTAGCCCCAAAAGATTCAAATCCGTATCCTTGCCAATTCCCAGGCGGTGTCCCCACTTAGAAATTTGCTCCGGCCCGGTACTAATCCCCACTTGATAAAAAAATGTATTGCTACTGAAAGCCAAAGCATCCCGAAAGCCGATGTCGCCGTAACCGCCGCTGTGTTCGTTAAAATCAATTCCCCCCACAGTAATGTAAGACGAAGTACCCAGAATTGAGTCCGGCGAAAATTTGCCCGACTCCAGGCCCGCGACGGAAGTCACAATTTTAAAGGTGCTGCCGGGGGGATAGCCTTGCATGGCCCGATTCAAAAATGGATTTTCCGGGTCTTGAAGAGTTTTCCACTCATCCTTAGTGATTTTTCGCGTAAACAGATTGGGATCAAAAGTCGGGTGGCTGGCCATAACTAATACCGCCCCGGTTTTGACATCCAGCGCCACTACTGCTCCCCGGCGTTGCCCCAGGGCTTTTTCGGCTGCTTTTTGCATGGACAAGTCTATGGTTAGCTGCACCGCCTCACCGGGTTTGGGCGGTGTCTGTCCCATCAGTCGCAATTCTTGATTTTGGGCATTTACCTCGATCAGCCGATCGCCCCAAACTCCCGCAATCTTCTGGTTAGAACTCGCTTCTATACCCATTTGACCGACAATCATCCCCATCGGATATTCCGGATGAGCTTCCAAGTCGGCTGCGGTAGCTTCGCCAATATATCCGATAACGTGAGCCGCCAAACTGCCTTCGGGGTAGTAGCGGTTCGCTTCTGGCCGCACTTCCACTCCCCGTATTTGTCCCACCTGTTCTGCTAGTGGCACAAATACCTCTGGCGGCATTGCTTGCTTGAGCCTCACGGGTCTGTAGGATAGAGGATCGACCTCTTTTAATTTTTGTAAAATTTCTTTGACCGGGATTTTAACCAGCGGACTCAACTTTTCTGCTGTCGCTTTCCACTCTTCCGGCGTTTGTTCTTTCGGCCACAAATATACCGATCGAGCTAAATTGTTTGCCGCTAGCAACTTGCCTTTGCGATCGATAATGTGTCCGCGATTCGCCGGCATTGGCACTAGGCGAACGCGATTGTTTTCGGCTCTTTCCCGGTTTTGCTTCCCTTGTATCAGTTGCAATTCCACCAGCCGACTAGCGTGCAGGCCTAGCAAACCTGTTGCCACCAGCATTAACACGATCGCCCGGTGTATCGGACGCTCCTGTTTCTTAGGAGTTTCCGCCAGGGTTTTGTCAGAAGAGTGAAATGCTGAGATCGAATAAACTTGTCGTTGCATCATTCTATAGGTAGATGTCAAATCCTAGATTTTAGATTCTTGAATTGTCAATTGTGAAGTATACATCATCAAACCGGGGACGATCGGGCATTGACTCTTGGGGGAAGCGGAAGGATTGATCGTTAACTTTTGACTAATCATTAATAACTCATGACTGCTGACTAATCCCCCAAACACCAAGAAATAGCCAGAAAAATCACGGTCAGGCTCAGCCAATTAGGGAGGTGGAGCCAGCCAGATAGGCCTATAGGTAACAATACCAAGGCCTGTGTCAATAGGGAACCGATCGCCAACAGCAAGGCTAGGAGTATCAAATTTATCATCTTGACACCGTACAATTTCGGATATGAGTCGATCGCCTGTGGCAGAAATCCGAGTGGCACAAGCGAGCGCGATCGTACAGGGATTGTCCTGATAGACATAAGGAAGAGAAGCCAGGAAGTTTTGAACTAATTTAAAAATTATTCTTCCTCCAGAGTTAGGATGATAGGGGCTGCGATGGGTAAATTCAGAGTTGTGATTTTAAGTTGTGACCGAGGAGTATTGCCATGTTGTTTAATCAGCGAGCCAATTTCAAAAACGGTGCGCTCTTGGCTGCGATCGCCGGGATCGTCGCCCTACCAGTTTTAGCAGAAACAGCCAATTTCGGCACTTTAACTTTATCGCGAGGTTTTGCAGCCCCAACAGCAGTTTTGAGAGGTTCCACAGGCGGATCGTACTCTCTATCTGCCGTAGCAAACGCCGATCGCCACAAAAACAAATGTTTGGGTTTTGCGACCCCAACTCCCGACCACATCATAGTCTTGCAGGAAAACTTTTCAAAACTCACACTCCAAGTCAACAGCGGAGGCAAGGACACAACCTTACTCGTACAAGGCCCCGGTAATGCGGTGCGCTGCGGAGACGATATAGGTCAGAATAAAGATGCTGGCATACTTGATTCAGACTGGCAAGCAGGCTCTTACAGGATTTGGGTAGGTAGTGTCGAACCCGGAGTCAAATCTAACTATACAATCTCAGTACAGGAATAAAACGCAGCGGCGCTGTTGGATGGAGACAATAAAATATCATCAAATTCTCCCCCAATCTCCCACTCTCCCACTCCCCCACTCTCCCCCTCTCCCAATCTCCCGATCGACCGCTCACTTCCCCATCCAGTAAAATGTAAAATCGAAAGTGGCGTGTTTAACCAAAATAGGTAACTCCGAAAGTGCTAAAGACTCTTAGAGCTGACTTCAGTATAATTTTCGATCGCGACCCTGCCGCTCGCAACTGGCTGGAAGTTTTGTTTTGCTACCCCGGTCTTCAAGCCCTAGTGCTGCACCGCCTCGCACACTGGCTTTATGTGTTGGGACTTCCCTTCATCCCCCGCTTGATTTCCCACATTGCTCGCTTTTTGACCGGAATTGAAATCCACCCAGGGGCAACCATCGGCAAAAGCGTATTCATCGACCACGGTATGGGGGTTGTGATCGGCGAAACAGCGATTATCGGCGATTTTGCCCTCATTTACCAAGGTGTCACCCTTGGCGGTACTGGCAAACAAAGCGGCAAGCGTCACCCTACCGTCGGCGAAAACGTAGTTGTAGGTGCCGGCGCCAAGGTACTCGGCAATCTGCAAATTGGCAACAACGTTCGCATCGGCGCCGGTTCCGTCGTGCTCCGCGACGTACCATCTGACTGTACGGTTGTAGGGATTCCCGGCCGCATCGTCTATCGATCGGGAGTGCGCGTCAATCCCCTAGAACACGGCAGTTTGCCGGATTCGGAAGCTGTGGTAATTCGCTCTTTGCTCGATCGTATCGAATCCCTCGAAAAGCAAGTAAAAAGTTTGCTTCCTCAAGCATCTGTCTCCTTAAATTCTGTTCCCAATTCGCCTTCAGCATTCCCAACTTTAAATCAAACCAGCAATGTAGCTGTAGCTGTAGCTGAAAAAACCCAATTAGCTGTTGCCACCACTTGTCAGTTAAAAGATAAAGCAATTCAAGAGTTTTTTGACGGCACCGGCATCTAAAATTTGAATTGGGAATTGGGCATTGGGAATTGGGCATTGGGAATTGGGAATTGGGCATTGGAACTGACAACCAATAACCAATAACTAATAACTAATGACTAATGACTACGGACTACGGACTACTGACTTCTTTTTCAAGGATTGACCGATCGCACAGACCAATTTCCCTCCCCGTCGCGCCAATAAAGCGATCGGTTTTGCGGTTCCCCCCGCAACTCCAAAAAATCCACCGTTTCCGGTTCCAACAACAGCAAGCAAAAATTAGGCAGCGGCTCGATCGCATTTGGGGAAGCAGAATCAAAAGCACTAGCCTCGGCTTTGTCATCCCCCGGCTGCGGCCAAGCAAACTGTGCTCTAGCCGCCTCAGAAAGCTCCTGCCAAGTTGTGTGGCGCGATAAGCACAACTCTGCCTCTTGATCATCTGCCCCTACCAAAACTAGCTTTCCAGCCATCCGAAATTGTTCGCGAGTTTTAGGGAAATACCAGCAAATTTCCCCCCAAGGATAGAGGTTAATTTCCTCTGCCTTTTGACTGCGAATATCTGTAATAAACTTTAACTGATTAGTATCTCCTAAAAAGCCTCGAAACACCACAGTGCGGTTGGCCGGACGCCCGGTGGCGCGAACAGTTGCTAGTTGCAAGTAGCGAGCAAAAGCAAGACTGCGGTTGCGGTGGAGCGCGCGAGCTAAGGGCGATCGCCAAAGTGCTAAAGACATAATTAATAACCTATCATATTAGTCATTAGGAATTGGGCATTGGGCATTGGGCATTGTTAACCGTTGACTGTTGACTGTTGACTGTTAACCGTTAACTAATGACTACTGACTACTGACTACTGACTACTGACTCTTCTTTCTGCTATTGGTAATTTTATGTCAAATTCACTCTCAAAACTCAAAACTATTGAAACTCCCCACAGCGGCTACCACTGGGACGGCAGTTCCCGCCGCTTTTTTGAAGGCTGGTACTATAGAATAACATTACCCATTCACGGACAATCCTTTGCCTTCATGTATTCCATCGAAGACCCCAGAGGCGGTCAACCTTATAGTGGCGGTGCAGCTCAAATTCTAGGCCCGAAAGATAGCTATTTGTGCCGTACATTCCCCGATGTAAATAAGTTTTGGGCCCACCGAGACAGCTTGGGTTTCGGACATTGGGGCAAAACAGATTTACAAATTAAACCGGAATATTTAGAGCCGCAAGTATTCGACAGCCGCGTCGAAGAAGGCTATCAAGCTACTGCTACTTTGAATCAAGGTTATCTGCACGATCCGGGAAGCAGCAGTCACTGTTTTTGGCAGTACGAAATTAAACCTATTTACGGCTGGGGAAACTCTGATGATCTCCAGAAATCCACGGCGGGAATGCTATCTTTTTTGCCCGTATTTGAACCGGGATGGCAAATTTTAATGGCTCACGGTTTAGCCACAGGCTGGATTGATTGGAATGGCGAACGCTATGAATTTAAAGATGCTCCCGCTTACAACGAAAAAAACTGGGGCGGTGCTTTTCCGCAAAAGTGGTTTTGGATTAATTGCAATTGTTTTCAAGGAGAAAGCGATTTAGCTTTAACTGCTGGCGGCGGCAAGCGGGGCGTGCTGTGGTGGATGGAATCGGTAGCAATGATTTGTCTGCATTACCGAGGCAAATTTTACGAATTTGTGCCTTGGAATTCGCAAGTTAGTTGGGATATTGAACCTTGGGGAAGCTGGAAAATGCAGGCTAGAAACAGCCAATTTGAAGTTGAGTTGATTGGCACTACAAACAGTTCTGGCACTTATGTGCGAACTCCTACTGAAAAAGGCATGGCTTTTTGCTGCCGGGATACGACGCACGGCGAATTGCGCTTGCAACTGCGAGAGTTGTTGGGGGGAAATGTCGAAAAAAATGGCAAGCAGCGTTCTAGAATTATCTTAGAGGCTCAAAGTTCTTTATCGGGTTTGGAAGTTGGGGGCGGGCCTTGGGATGAAGTTTGGCGATCGAATTAAGTCATTAGTCATTAGTCAGTTAACAGTTAACAGTTAACTGTTAAGTTGAGTCAGAACACTTGGAGATTAAGTACGGACAAACAATGGAACTTTCGGGCCTTCTACACACTTTTCAAGTAGACTCTAGCGGAGCCATTGTCAGTCCCGCACGGCTCAATTGCATATGATAAAGTTCTGCTTGCTCTTGCGGGCCAACCCAGACGGTGGCCTGGCCTTCGTGGTGGATTTGGTTGGCGAGTTTCCAAGCTCGATCGCTCGTCATCCCTGGAATGTATTTGGTCAAACATTCCACAACGTGCTGAAATGTGTTGAAATCGTCGTTGAGGACTATTACCCGATAGTTGGGATAAGGTTTGCGGGTAACTTGACTCGATCGAACGGGTGCTATGGTTGGTGAAGAGGTCATCGCGCGAACAGCCACTGAAACTACAAAATTCGTAAAAGAGTTACCGATTACAGTATAACCCAATTTATGAAATTTTTAACCGCTATTTGGCAGTTCGAGCGGCTTCGAGGTTTATTTTCACCGCTGCACCCTGGGTTGCACCCCGCCCGTCAAACTCAAGTTAATTAATACTCATCTCAACAAAGACTAAAGTCCTCACTACCAACCTATCAAGTTGTGTAGTAAGGACTTTAGTCCTCAAACTCAGATGCTACTAAGCCGCAGCCAAATTTGCTGCTGCGAAATCCCAGTTAGCCAAATTATCCAAGAAATTAGTAATGTAGTCGGGACGGCGGTTTTGGAAATCCAAATAATAAGCGTGTTCCCACACATCCAAAGTCAGCAACGGAGTTTGCCCGTGTGCTACCGGGGTGTCAGCGTTAGCAGTTTTGGTAACTTTCAAAGTACCGTTGTCCACAACCAGCCAAGCCCAGCCGCTACCGAACTGAGTTGTCGCAGCAGTCTTGAATTCTTCTTTGAATTTGTCGAAGCTGCCGAAGTCGGCGTTGATTTTGTCAGCTAAAGCTCCTGTGGGAGTACCGCCGCCGCCCGGTTTGAGCGAATTCCAGAAAAAATTGTGGTTCCAAACTTGACCTGCATTGTTGAAAATGCCTGCTTTGGATGGGTCTTTAGCAGATTCCTTGACAATTTCTTCAAGGGATTTGCTCGCCATTTCAGTCCCTTCAATCAGTTTATTCAGATTGGTGACGTAAGCAGCGTGGTGCTTGTCGTGGTGGAACGAAAACGTGTTGGCCGACATATGAGCTGGTTCTAGCGCGTCAGCGGCGAAAGGTAATGGTGCGAGTTCAAATGCCATTGTGTTCAATCCTCTCTGGATTACTTTTGGTTTTTCGGTTGACTTGGTGGCTTTTGTATGATTAAAGCCGAGAGTCACTAGCTTGAGTTTATCAAGCTGTGGTAAATAATTCTTTACAATTTTCCTATTTTATAGCAGTTGCAGCATTTTAGGATTTTGACCTTCATCAGCCAGGGTACAAGCCCCCGGATTCATCCGTGCAGAAATAAAAAATATAGTATCCGATAACTAGCCCCCGGATTCATCCGTGAGGTCGCTTTTTTCAAAAATCCCATTCTTCAATCTAAAATCTAAAATCTAAAATCGATTGGCTTCTGCTTTCCACCAGTCAAATCTACTAATAGCAGGTCGTGAATAGCACAAAATTTTGCAAAATGTCAACCCGCCTGCGCGGTAAATAAAAGTTTGTGGGAAATTGTCAACAGAGGGAATTTTTATAATGGTTATAAATAAATTAAAAGGATTTTTTGTCAAAGATAAGCTCACTTTAACTTAAGCTGTAAACAAGTCAAACAGATTGGAGGAGCCGTCTATGCAAAACCGTTCAAATAACCAGATTAATCACCCCCCGCAATGGTTGAATCTAAAATTAATAGTCAGCGCTCTCGAAACAGTTCAAGATTTAATTGTAATTTCTTTGTGTATTGGTTTGTTCTGTTTCATGGTAATCGAACTGCGAGAAATGTTTTTCTCGCTGCTGCCTCCTTTGAATTTTCAGCAAGTGACGGCAGACATTCTATTTTTATTAGTTTTGGTGGAATTATTTCGGCTGCTAATTATTTACTTGCAAGAGAAGCGCGTTTCGATAGGGGTGGCTGTGGAAGTTTGTATAGTATCTGTTTTACGAGAAGTTATCGTGCGGGGAGTGCTGGAAACTCCCTGGGGTTAAATATTATCAACAGGCGCTTTTTTGCTAGTTTTGGGAGTGTTGTTGGTAGTCCGAGTTTGGTTGCCACCAACCTTCGAGGGAATTGACCCGGAACGCCGCCTTGCTAACAGAAATAGAAAAATTTCCGAGCCGGAATCTTCTTCCGATTCTGTTGCCATCAATCGCCAGTTTAATTCTCATTGAGTAGGGCGGCACAGGCGATTTTAGATTTTAGATTTACTCTGATATTGCTTGTCACGTTACCAGCCATCATTTCCCGTAAAATCAACCTGATAACGTTTTTACTTAAGACTAAAATCCTCTGAAAATACAGAGGACGTTAGTCCTCACTACAAATACAAGCTTCATCGGCCATTCCTAATTATTAAAATCTAAAATCTAAAATCTAAAATGGTATTACCCGTTTGCCTGTAATTCCCCCAAACGAGCCAAGACTTCTTTAGAATGAATCGCCGGATTAATCTTCACAAAAGTTTCCCGCAAAATGCCTTCAGGGTCAATAATAAAACTGTGTCGCGCGGAGATAAAACTCATCCAAGAACCGTAAGCTTTACTCACTTTACCGTCGGTATCCGCTAACAGCGGAAATTTCAAACCTTCGGAATCGCAAAATTCCGCGTGAGAGTTGACATCATCAGCGCTAATGCCGATAATTTGAGTATTCTTTGCCAAGTATTTCGGCAAGTCTTCCTGAAATCTCCGTGCTTCGATCGTACAACCCGAAGTAAAGTCTTTCGGATAGAAATAGACTACCAGCCACTTACCGCGATAATCGGAGAGGGAGACTTGTCCGTCGCCACTGTTGGTTGGCAAAGAAAACTCCGGCGCTGGTTGATTTACCGGAGGAAGCTTGCCGCCGAGGGCAAATGCAGGTGTGGCAAAATTGAAACTTAGAAAAACTAGACAAATTGCCAATAAAGTGCTAAAAAAGTTGCGGCGAGACATCATAAATTTAGAAGTAGAACTGTACTTAACACAAGTTTACAGTTTTCTGATTAAATGGGTAGGGGCAATTCGCGGATTGCTTCTAAAACCCCAATATCACTCACTCAAATAGCAATTTACCCATGAGCGCTGCACTCCCGTTAACAGGCAAAGTTATAGTAGTCCAGGTAATTAACGGTCAACCCGTTACGATCGAAGTAGACGGCACTAATGCCCCGATTACTGGGGGGAATTTTGTTGACTTAGTTGAACGCGACATTTACGACGGGGTGATGTTTCACCGCGTTGTGCGCCAGCCAGATCCTTTTGTGGTGCAAGGAGGCGATCCGCGCAGCAAAGATCCTACAATTCCAGCCAGTCAATTGGGAACGGGTAGTTTTATTGACCCGGATACCAATCAGGCGCGTTTTATTCCTTTGGAAATTAAGCCGCAAGGGGCCGCGCAACCTGTTTACAACCAAGTTGTAACCCAGACGCCGCAGTTGCAGCACACTCGCGGGGCCGTGGCAATGGCTCGTTCTAATGCTTTGGATTCGGCTTCTTCGCAGTTTTATTTTGCTTTGGATGATTTGCCATTTTTGGATGGTAATTATGCTGTTTTTGGCAACGTTATTCAAGGTTTTGAAACGGTGAATGCGGTGCAGCAGGGCGATCGCATTTCAACTGCAAAAGTCGTTCAAGGAATCGTTCCCAGTCGGGTTTCTAGCATAATTAGCGATGTTAATGTGCTCAACGATTTAATTAATAGTACCAATTTCGTAAATCTATCTTTGGGAGCGCTCAGACTGCCAAATACCCCCAACAACTATCAAGTCACTTCCCAAGACTCTCAGCAAAATCCCAGCGGTGTACTGGGAGGTAGCGCAAACGATCGCATCCTCGGTTCACCCACTGATGATGCAATTAATGGCAGCCAAGGCAACGATACCCTCACGGGCGAAGCGGGTGACGACTTTTTGCGAGGTGGCAAAGGCAACGACTCGATTAGCGGCGGTGTTGGCAACGATATTCTGATTGGCAATTTCGCTGACGATACTCTCAATGGTGATGCTGGTAACGACTTTTTGCGAGGCGGTCAAGGGAATGATATCTTAATTGGTGGTGATGGCAATGATATTTTGATTGGAGATACCGGCAACAATACTCTCACAGGAGGTAGTGGTGCAGATACTTTTGTTTTGCTCGGAGTAGATCCTGCTTCTCTTCCTTTTATTACCCTACCCCCGACAAGTCATACAATAGTTGATTTTAGACCACAGGAAGGCGATCGTATTGCTTTGACAGGAAAATTATCCGATACTACATTCACTCAATCTGGAAGCAATACTGTCATTAACTTGGCAGGGGCTTCTACGGTGGTACAAAATTCTACTGTCGCCTCTGTTCAAAATGCAGCCTTTGCAATTCCTTTATCTACGATTGCTCGTCCTAACGATCTACCAACTGGCGATGCAGCCTTGAGAATTGGCTAACTTTAACTATAGGTGTAGGGTGCTTATGCGGCACCTTACAAAGTCCCCAATTCTCCATTCCCAATTCCCCAATTCCCTATTCCCTATTCCCAATTGCCAAATTCAACTAACACCATAGCTTTGTAATTTGAGAAACTGCCTCTTGATAATAATCCATTCTCCCCTGCAGCTTAAAAAGCCCTGCTGCTTTCTGGAAATCCTCAAATGCTCCCTGAACCTCTCTCAATTTATATCTAGTCACTCCTCGGTTGAAGTAAGCTTTAGCAAAATCGCGATCAAGGTGAATTGCTGACTCAAAATCAGCTAGTGCTGCCAGGGAATTCTCCATTTGCAGGCGGATTGCACCTCGGTTAAAGTAAGCTTGGGTGAAATTGGGGTTGAGCAGCAGTGCCGAGTTGTAATCTGCGATCGCAGCAGTATAATCTTTTAAACGAGTCAGAATAAACCCCCGATTGCTGTAATACTTAGCTCGGTAAGGATTGAGTTCGATGGCTGTAGTTAAATCTTCGATCGCCGATTGCTTGTAGCCTAATTTGTAGCGGGCCACACCGCGATCGTTGTAAGCTGACGCGAATTGCGGATTAATGTTAATTGTGGCAGTAAAATTTTTAATCGCACCGTGAAAGTCTTGTTTTTTGAGATTTTTTAAACCCTGAGTGTAAAACTTTTTGGTACTAACTTTTATATTGGCCTCTTGTCGGGATTCAGCTTGCTCCCCCGAAAATACGCCTGCAATATTAGTAAATCCCAAAGATTCGATCGAATTGACAATAGTTGTAACAACTAATTGGGTTGGGAGAAGGGGAATAGTAGGCATGGGAGAAGTGTTTTTCAACTGTATGCTCTTATTTTCCTCCATACTTGAGCTATTGGCAGTGATATCCATACTCTCATGAACGTGATAAGTTTGATGCGATTGGGTGATACTGGGGCTTGAGTTGTGTGATGAAAGTTGGGCTTAGTTAGTGATGCCGATCGCAATTAACAAAAATTGCGTCTAGAACCCTTTAAATATAAGGCTTGTAGGCTAGAGAAGCGGTTTCTTGATTCCCATATTGAGCAGTTTATACCAGGATTGTTTGCAGGTATGCCCCTGGGGAAGCGATCGCAACTGCCTGCTGCAAGTATTACTTTGTAGCGATATTGCACTGGCAAATCTTGATCGAACTTGCGGTTATCTTATACCAGGTTTTTAGGAAAAATATTAGTTTGGCAGCGAGGCATCTGTGAAGCAACCGGGTTTCTAGCTCAAAGCGCGTCTAAGACTGGCTGAGTTAAGTTTGTGCCTGCGCCAACCCTGATTAACCTTTCATTACACTAATATTTTTGAGTAATCTTGCTGAGGAAAGTTGCAGATTATTTGCTATGCTTTGATTAGACATCAATAATTTATGACCCAAATTAGTGTCAATGAAAAGAGTTATGAGGTTGAAAACTTTCTTCGCTGCGGTGTTGGCGATTGTCCTGTTCACTCTCTACTTAACTCCTCCTGTGATGGCCGCGAATTCGGAGGATTTGAGTCAGCTATTAAAAGATAATTGGTGCGTCAGCTTTCTGTGGAAACAGTGCGATTTGAGCGCTGTCGATTTGCGGGGAGCTAATCTCCAAGAAGCTAATTTGTCCGGGGCTAATTTGTCCGGTGCTAATTTGTCCGGTGCTAACTTAAAAAATGCGGATCTTTCTGACGCAGACCTCAGCAGCGCTAATTTAGCAAATGCTGATATTTTAGGCACGGACCTCAGTCGAGCCAATTTAACCGAAGCTAATTTCAACTGCACGAAGTTGTGGGATGCGAATCTGACTTTGGCAAATCTGAGCCACGCCAATTTACAGGATGCTAATGTCTTAGATTCTCGACTTTGGGGAAGCAATCTTACCCAAGCTAATTTAACGGATGCGACGCTGCACGGTGCTGACTTGCAATATGCTAATTTGGCAGACACTAATTTAACAGGTGCTGACTTGCACAGCTTCTTTTTCCGAGGTTCCAAACAAGTCACAAATTTGAGCAATGCTAATTTAGAAGGCGCTATTTTAACGGGAGCAAATCTCAGAGGTGCGGTGCTGGCAGGGGCAATAATGCCAGACGGCTCTATTAATGAAGAAAGTGGCTTTAATTTAAAGTAGAGTTAAATTAAAGTCTGCTTGGAGAATTTCAACAACAGGCTTTCGGGCCGATTTCGCAGTCAATGAATTATCTGCTGTACCTGCGCCCGTTGCCAACAGCTTGTTGAGGATGCTGTCACGATATCAATTTAAACCAGGGTGCGATCGACCTTTTAACTCCCAAGCTGCGCCCGTTGCCAACAGCTTGTTGAGGATGCTGTCAAGATATTAATTTAAACCAGGGTGCGATCGACCTTTTAACTCCCAACCAGTAAATATCGCTAAAATCTTAAATCTCAAACCGAACCAGCGCGCATCTGTTACAATTTTCAACAAAGCCAGAACAGCCCCGAACCGGAAGTCACCTGCCTAGGGATACAAGCCCCCGACAGGAGTCGTGAAGAGCAAAAATATTAGATATTTAGTTTAAACTCCCAGATTCATCTGTAGAGCATCTCTAAAATCTAAAATCGATCGGCTGTGGAGTCAATCTAATATCTAAAATCTAAAATCGATCGGCTGTGGAGTCAATCTAATATCTAAAATCTAAAATCTAAAATCGACTGATGGAAACCCTGCAAACTCAACTTTACGAACTCGCACAATTTGCTAATAATTTAGTAAATACTCAACTGACAAACCTCAGTTTAGTCAGCATCGGAGTCATCTTTCTGGCAGGGTTGCTAACGAGCTTAACGCCCTGTATGCTTTCTATGTTGCCAATCACGATCGGCTACATCGGCGGATACGAAGCAAAAAGTCGCCTGCAAGCTGCAGCCCAGTCTGCATGGTTTTCCCTGGGATTGGCCACCACCCTTGCGGGTTTAGGTATTGTAGCATCACTCGCGGGACAAGTTTACGGCAAAATTGGCCTGGGTTTGCCGATTCTTGTCAGCATTATTGCTATTCTAATGGGGCTGAATTTACTCGAAGCTTTACCCTTACAAATGCCGTCTTTCGACGCTGTGGGGTGGGTTCCAAAAGATTTGCCGGCGGGGGTGCGATCGTACTTATTGGGCTTAACTTTTGGTTTAGTAGCGTCTCCCTGCAGCACGCCGGTTTTAGCTACACTCTTAGCTTGGGTTTCCAAAACGGGAGATACAGTTTTAGGTGGTGTGTTGCTGCTGTTTTACGCTGCTGGCTACGTCGCTCCGCTGATTATAGCAGGTACTTTCACGGCCAGCATTAAAAAGTTGTTAGAATTACGTCGGTGGTCGAGTTGGATTACGCCTGTTAGTGGCGTTTTGCTAGTAGGATTTGGCGTTTTCTCTCTGCTTTCCCGCATCCTTCCCGCTTAAGTTTAGTAGTAAGGACTTCAGTCCTTATTTAAAGATATAGCAGTCACTACGGAATGCGTGAATTAAGTTTTTTTAACGAACCGCGAAGACGCGAAGAACACGAAGGAAGAAAGAAAGAAAAGAGAAAGAATTCAAAATTGATTGAGACTTCCTCGATAAAAATAATAATATTTTATTCATTTTTTGTTTTTAGCTCCTTTTTCTTCCTTCTCCCTTCTTCCATCCGTTACATCCGTTACATCCGTTACAAAATCCGTTGCCGAACTTCCTGACATCCGTTACATCCGTTACAAAATCCGTTGCCGAACTTCCTTCATAATTACCAATGACATCAAAAGAAGTATTTCTCTCTAAACTATCAAACTGGGCGACTGCCCCTCAAAGGTTTTTCAAGCGAGAAATCTTGCCGGTGCTAGCAGATTTGCGGCTGGCAATTATCTTACTGCTGGCGATCGCATTTTTCAGCATTTCCGGCACTGTCATCGAACAAGGTCAATCAGTACCGTTTTACCAATCTAACTATCCAGAACACCCGGCTTTGTTCGGCTTCCTAACTTGGAAAGTTGTGCTAATTGCAGGACTAGACCACGTATACCGCACTTGGTGGTTTTTGTCCATCCTAATTTTGTTCGGCAGCAGCTTAACAGCTTGTACATTTACCCGACAATTTCCCGCATTAAAAGCCGCGCGCCGCTGGAAATTTTATGAAGAACCAAAGCAGTTTGAAAAATTAGCTCTCAGTGCGGAATTAGAAACAGTTGCTTTAACTTCGCTAGAATACCTTTTGCAGCAAAAAAACTACCGCATCTTTCGAGAAGGCGAAAAAGTTTATGCTCGCAAGGGAATAATTGGTAAAATCGGCCCGATTATTGTTCACGCCAGTATGCTAATTATTTTAGCTGGGTCGATGTGGGGCGCGATGACGGGATTTCTCGGTCAAGAAATGGTTCCCAGCGGCGAAACATTTCAGGTGAAGAATATCCTGGATGCGGGGCCTTGGGCGGGGCCGCAAATACCGAAGGATTGGTCGATGCGAGTTAATCGGTTCTGGATCGATTATAGTCCGAGCGGTGCGATCGACCAATTTTACTCTGACTTGTCAGTTTTGGACAAAACAGGCCAAGAAGTCGATCGCAAAACCATTCACGTTAACGAGCCCCTCAGATACCGGGGAGTCACATTTTATCAAGCAGATTGGGCAATAGCCGCCGTGCGAGTTCGCCTCAACAAAAGCCCGGTTTTACAATTGCCAATGGCTCAGCTAGACACCCAAGGTAAAGGTCGAATTTGGGGTGCTTGGATTCCCACAAAACCCGATTTGAGTGCGGGAGTTTCTCTGCTAGCAAAAGACTTGCAAGGAACGATGTTAGTGTACGGTACGGATGGCAAATTGTTAACTACAGTTCGCGCCGGCACAGCGGTGGAAGTTAACGGAGTGATGCTGGCAATTGACGAAGTTGTAGGCAGTACGGGATTGCAAATTAAAGCTGATCCGGGCATTCCGATCGTTTATACTGGCTTCGGGTTGCTAATGCTCAGCGTGCTGATGAGCTATCTGTCTCACTCGCAGATTTGGGCTTTGGAAAAGGACGGCAAACTATACGTCGGCGGGCGCACAAATCGCGCTCAGGTGACTTTTGAAAGAGAAGTTGTGGAGATTTTGGACAAGTTGGCCGAATCGAAAACAGCCGAGGAAAAAAGTGCGATCGCCGAGACTTCTCTAGCCAGTCAAAATTAATTGTAGGGTGGGCATTGCCCCACCTTACACCGATGGATAAAAAGGATAATTAAAGAGGAAATAAATGTGACAAAAAGGATTGAATTCAGTCAACACGCATTACTAAAAATAGAGGTTTTAGAAAGTCGCGGGCTTACAATATCAACAGATTTGATTTGTGAAACTATTAGAAGCCCTACTAAGTTAGAAGCAAGTGGTGAATGAAAGTTTATTTGTCAACAGAGATTGAATGGGCTTGTCCTAAGAGTAGTTTACCAAGAATATCATGAGAAAATTTTAGTAATTACTGCTTATCCTGGTAAGAGGTCAAGATATGAAAAAGATTAGATATAGCCCTGATGTAGATGCGATGCTGATCGAAATTTCCGTAGCTTGCGGGGCGGAACGCCATCGCCCGATCGCCTATGCCGAAGATGAAGGAAACATGATTCTGCACTATTCTAGCAGCGGATAACTGGTGTTGATTGAAATATTAGATGTCAAACAATTTATGTCATTGGAATCTCTCTCCGATGAGATACCTGCCCGCTAAAACACTTGAAGCGGGCGGACAACTCACAGGGACTTCACCTACTTCTCGTGCCGCACCTCAATCACGGTGTGGACGTTCCCGCGCGGCGAAAAATCGCCCTTAATCGTCGCTTCCAGCGGCGCGCAAGCCGCCACAAAATCGTCTAAAATTTGATTGATCGATTCTTCGTGAGAAATGTAGCGATCGCGATAACTGTTAACGTAGAGTTTCAGCGCCTTTAACTCTACCACCCGCTCGTCTGGCACGTAAGTAACGTGAATTGTCGCAAAATCGGGATAGCCAGAAAATGGGCACTTGCAAGTAAACTCCGGCAACGTAATGTTAATTGAGTAGCGCCGCCCGACTCGCGGATTGGGGAAAGTAATTAACTCCCCTTCCAAAATCTGGCGTTCGCCGTATTTCATTTCCTCGGTGCTTGACTTTTGCGACATACTTTGTTCGGCTGCGTAGTTGTTCATAGCGATTGACTAATAACTTGTAACATTAAATTTAATTTACGTTCAATATCTGTAACAAATATCTTGACGAATTGTGTTGCGATCGATCTAATTGCAAATACTCTCAGGCTAAACTAAAACAAGTTCACCCTCGCCATCTACAATTATGCAAAATACTACCTTATCTGACAATACTTCCCCTGAAAACTCCAATAGTTACTCTCCATCGGTACCGATTTCCCTCTATCGAGAAGTCACGGCAGAGCTGCAAGCAGCCCAAGCGATGCTCGATTCCCTCAAAACCCACAATCAGCAATTAGTCCAACAAAATCAACAACTGCGGCGAGAAGTAGAAACAGTAGTTCAAGTATCCCAACAGTTACAGCAAGTAGTCAACTCGGCTCAGAGTGTCACCCAGACAGGGATGCCTCAAATGCCGTCAGTCAAATTTAATTTCAGCGTTCAACCTCCGCCCCCACCACCTGTAACCTCCCAGACTAACTCTGCCATACCTCAACCACCTCAGACAGTGGCTTTCCCCTTCCCACTACCGGAAACGCAGCCAACAGCCACCTCAATGCCGCAGCCACTTCCCGAAAAATTATTTACAGAGGTGCCGGAAACTCCTTACCGTGTGCGATCTCAACTCAAAAAAACCTCAGACTTAAGCGGATTGTGGTTGGCGATCGCAATTTTTCTGATTGTGATTGCAGCTTTCGGTGCAGGTTATTTAGTTGTCCGCCCTTTATTAATGAAAAAGTAAATTCCAACAAGAATCCCACGGTTCGATCCGTGGGATTTTAAACAAAACCTAGCATAAATTGTTCAAAGTTACGCTAATTGGCCATCATCCTCTGGCGGCACTCGTTTCTACTGAACGAGGGGCATACTGCTCTTCACAAGCAGAGCCTACAATTCCCACCCCTGGCTCGAAACCGCGCGTGAACTCAGTGAGTTTTACCTGTTTAGCTTCCAAAGCTGTCTGTAGCACCTTCATGGCTCGGTGAGGGTCGCCGGCTCCGCAGAAAAATAAGTCTGCAGCAAAATAACCGTGTTCAGGCCAAGTATGGATTGCTATATGAGACTCTGCCAAAGTAGCAGTAGCTGTCACTCCGTGAGGACTAAACTGGTGTACGCACAAATCGATGAGAGTAGCTCCTCCGGCTTCGATCGCATCGAGAATAGCGCGGCGGATACGTTCAGGATCGTTGAGCAGGTCTCCAGGAGACTGCCAAGCATCAGCGACCAGATGGGTTCCCAATTGTTTCATTCTGCGGGGTTTTACCTCTATTGATTTCTAAGTCTCAAACCTTTTAACCATAGCACGGTGTCAAAAATTTTGCAAGTATCTTTCACAAAGAAAGATGAAGATTAGGAGGATGGAGCCCTAAGTCGTAGATTTGGGAGTTTGGGATTGGGGCTGGCGCGCGCGCGTCAACTTGTGGAACTGCACGGCGACAGAATTGCGGTTGAGAGTAGGGTTGATACCGCGAATCCGGTTGAAGAAGTTGCCGATGGGGCTGAAGCTCGAAAAGTTTTGAGTTTTAAGTTAAATAATCTTTAACTTAAAACTCAAAACTATTTTCCCTTAATCAACTGATCAATGGGAGCATCTCACTTTTGCATTTACAGTGCGAGCGTCCCCGCTCGCGTATTGTACAATACGCGAGCGGGGACGCTCGCACTACAATAAAAAAAATGCTTTTTACAAAACTGAGATGCTCCCTTGATCAATCCCGGCTGTGAGTAGCTCCATTCGGCAAAATCGCCCCGCCCAAAGCTGCTTCATTCAAATTATCAACATTCAAGCTTGCCCCAATCAAATTAGCCTCGGACAAATTAGTTCCTGTCAAATTCGCCCCTGTCAGAGAACTTAGGAGCAAACCCGCTCCCGACAAATTGGCGTGACTCAAATTCGCCCCCCGCAAATCCGCTTCCAGCAAGCTAGCACCTGCCAAATTCGCACCGCTCAAGTTAGCTCCCCGCAAAGAAGCTTTGTTCAAATTCGCAGCCCTCAAATCCGCATTGTGCAGAATCAAACCATTTAAATTAGCTTTACTCAAATTAGCTCCCTGCAAGTCGGCACCGCTCAAATTAGAGCCATTTAGATTGGCCGATTGCAAGTCAGCACCGCTCAAGTCAGCACCGCTTAAATTAGCAGCGCTAATAGAAGCTTCCCGCAGACTTGCTTCGCTCAAACAAGCCCCAACTAAATTGACGCCGCTGAGATTTCCGCGATTGAGATAAGCCCGAGTTAAAGTTGCTCCGCTCAGGTTCGCCCCGGTCAAATCTACCTCGCTGAGAATCGCTCTCGTCAGATTTGCTCTACTTAAGTCAACCCCGCTCATAATTGCTCGGCTCAGCGTCGCCCCGCTCAAATTAGCCTCCGTTAGTTTTGAGCCGCTTAGCAAACAAGCTCCTACTAAACTCGCTCCCGTCATCACAGCTTTGCTCAAGTCAGCCTGAGACAATATTGCTCCGCTGAGATTTGCCCCGCTAAAATCTGCGGAGATCGCCACAGTTCCAGTTAAACTAGAACTTCCGAGGTTAGCTTCAATTAATTTCGCCTTAGACAAATTAGCCCCGCTCAAGTCGGCGGCGTTTAAATTAGCTCCAATCAGTTTGCTTCTAATTAAGTTGGCACCTTTCAAATTAGCGTTGCTCAAATTTGTTCGACTGAGATTAGCTTCACTCAAATGAGCTGCAATGAGGTTAGCCCCTCGAAAATCTCGTTCCCCGTTTCTATGTCTAGTTAAAAGTTCATCGGCACTTAAAAGCTCAGTGAAATTCATAAAAAAATTGAGTGAGTTTCCTTAATTTCTCGATGTTCTATGTTGTCTGAAAATTTGTACTATCGTGTTTGGCAGTAAGTTGTTTCAACCTATACTGCCACATTAACAATTGTCAAAACTGGTTGATTCCTAGCATCACCCTGCTCACCTAGTTATAACTCACGAAAAACCCGGTTTCTCGTAAAGAATCTGGGTGTTTTCAGCGCGGCATTCATGAAGAAACCGAGTTTCTCGCCACGTGTAAGCCCTGTAACTATTATTTGGCTAGTAATTAGTTGGCGGTTGATGTTAGTTGTTAATTGTTAGTTGTATTTATACTAACTGCTAATCACTAACTATTAACTGCTAACCAGTTACCAAAATACCGAGAAGTTGTCGATCGCTACGAGTCAACGTCGATCGAATATTTGGGGTATTGCTGGCGGCATCCGCGCCGCATTCTGACCCGAAAATTTGCCAGTACAGGCGATCGAATTTATTAGTGCAATCAAGAAACAACATATCGGAGCTTCAACCCCAAATGCCTTCTACATAAGTGCCTTCTATCTTCGAGCGCCCATGAAAGCAGAGCTCGGTCAGCTCAGCTAGTTTCACCTCCCCCCACTGTGCTGCGCGCCAGTGAAAACCAACAGGAAGGCTGTTTCCCTCTGAATTCTAAGCGGCTCACGGGCGCAGGAAGCAACACACTATCCCTTGCCTGAGATTTCGCCAAAAAATGCGTCGCGAGCCATTGTGCTCCCGCGCTGCTGTGCTTGCTGTTAATGTTTACTCGATCCATGAGCGCTTGCGGTTCTAATTAACAGACCACCCTACACCAGACGCGCTCCCGAACATAAAAGCTGTTCCTGGGCTTCTCAAATGTTTCGCTGAGGCATTCCCAGAAAAACTGTATTCCTATAGCAGGTTTTGCCAAAGGCAAGTCTGCTGCTACAGCCAACTAATGACCAGCCTAAGTCTTGCCCGAAGGATCTGACAATATTATTCTTCTAATATTTACCGACCACGGCAGGCATTTCTGGGCGCGCGGGGCTGGCTACTTCACCTGTATAAGTTGGTGAAATTAGACACCCCATAATTAAAGATAGTCGCTCTTTGACTAACTGGGCAATATTTGCTGTAATTTATGTCATCTAATTTCATAATACAGCAGGGTTTGCAATCGAGCTGTAGTGAGTGTTACAGACTAAAAAATCGGTGCAGATTTCGGCTGAAAAAATTCAGGGAACCGATCGATCCTCCGGCACAAAGCCCAGCTCACGGACTGGGCCCCCAATCAACATTAAACTTTTGAGAGGTGGCTTTTTTAAGTTTCCAGAACAAAACAAAAGCCGGCTTTCAGAAAAAAAGCCGACTTTTGAGATCATTTTACCGACGAAGTGTAAAACTCCTAGCTCGCCGGTGTTGGTTGGATCACTTTCCCCAATCCGATCGCGCGAGTGGGACTACTCTGCAGGAAGTAGAAACAATACCCAAACAAACTCTGAACTATTAAATCAGAGGGCGGCCGGTAGCGCCACGAGTGGGATCGTAAATACCAGCGGTAGTATCAACCCCAGGAGTGCCGTAATCAGTGCGAGCGCTATCGCCGCTGGGATGATAGTCGTAGGTGTTCCAATGCTGAATACCTCCGCGGCTCAGAATGGTTTCAGCTTTAGCGACTTCTGCTTCGCTGCCGTCAACGAGTACCAAGTAATCTCCTCTTGCCACGCGATCGCTGTATGCTTTAGCTTCCTCTTCGGGAATTCCCATACCGACTAAAGCTCCGATCAAGCTGCCCGCAGCCGCACCCAACGCCGTACCGGCGAGTGTAGTGGCGATCGCCGTAGCTGAGGCTCCTGCCAGCATAATCGGCCCGATGCCCGGAATTGCGACTAGACCCAGACCTACCAACAAGCCTGTCAAACCGCCCAAAGTGCCACCTGTGAGGGCGCCCTTTGTGGCCCCTTCATCGGCCTTGTTGTCCGTGCTGTCGTGCACGTCAATGCCTGCGATGTCTCCTTTAGAGTCAGCATCCTTAGCGATGACCGACACCCGATTCATGTCGAAACCGGCAGTTCTCAGTTCTCCCAGTGCGTGTTCCGTCTCGCGGCGGGTTGAAAATACTCCCACGGCGCGCTTCTGGCGACTCGAAGCTCTGCGGCCGGTGTCTGCCGGCACATCGTAAATGCCCCAATCCTGAATGCCCCGGACGCTCATAATTCCTTCGGCGGTGGCAAGTTCGGCATCGGTTCCTTCTACGAATACCAAATATTCACCGCGCGAGACGCGATCGCTATAAACTTTAGCTTTATCTTCGGGAACTCCCAAACCGACCAAACCGCCTACCAAACCGCCGGCTGCCGCCCCAATCGCGCCTCCAATCACAGTATCTGCTAGCAGAGTGGCGATCGCGCCCCCCGCCATCACCGGGCCCACTCCCGGAATCGCTAGTGCCCCAATACTTCCGAGCAACCCAATCAAACCGCCCGTCACGACTCCCGCTGTCGCGCCTGCTTTTGCGCCACCGCCCACTTGGTCGTCGGTACTCTTACCAGCGCTAGCGCCCGCAATTTCGGTGTGATCGAGCTTTTCCCCAACTACCGAAACTTTATTCATCGGAAACCCGGTACTTTGCAGCTCCATCAGGGCTAGTTCCGTATCTCGGTAATTAGAAAATGCTCCTACAGCTCGCTTATGTTGACCTACAGCCATTTTTTTTCTCCTGAAAAATATACTACTTTTACACAACCACAGAATTTATGCTCTGCCATCAATCACATTTAGTCATTTTTTCCCAACAATTTTCATCGGTCGGCGGGAATAACTTCCACCTCTATCTTCAGGTTGGTTTCCCACTAATTATCCGGGCTGAAAAATCGAAAATTGGGAAGGGGAAGTTGCAGGTATTGCGCGAGTTTTGAGTGCGTGAATTTTATATTCAATTTACACTCTATTAACTTAAAACCCCGCTCTCCCTAGAGAGTCACCTAAGCGTTGCGATCCGCTCCCAAAGCAATCTTACCATGCCGCACTTTCCCTCTTCCCTCAGACTTCTCTCCTAGATCACTACATCCTTCTTCCTTCTTTTCCTCGGATTTCTTGCTTCTAATTTATTGATTGCTGCTAGGCGATGCGGGTGCAGCGGGGGCGACAACAGCGGTAACATTCACCTGTTTGACACCCTTAATCTCTTTAGCTAGTGGCTCAATTTTAGCTAAATCAGTTTGATTGGGAACTGTGCCACCTACGGTGACAAGCCCATCTTTTGCCTCCACAGTTAGCTGACCTTTAGTGATGTTTACTTCTAACTTGGACCGCACTTCACTTTGCAGGTCGCCATCAGCTCTGATTGCATCGCCTCCCGTCACATTGTTGCGCTGTTCTCTGGCCCTGATATCCGAATTTGCTTGGTTTTGGCGAATCTGGCTAGTGGCGTCACCCTGAGTTTCTTGAACTGTACCGGCTGGGGGTGGGCTGTTGACATTTCCTGTGGCAGAACTAGGAGCATCAGCGCTAGTTTTAGCCCCGTCGCTGCAAGCAGCACCTCCAAATAATAGGATGCCGCTGAGGAGAATTGGTGTTAGTTTGTTCATAATAGGTTTATACCCTCCGGGTAAACTTTCGATGAGGCTGACTTGGTTGAGCCAGATGGAGCAAGACAGCATCTTTGTTTGTGCTTTCTGATTTGTGCTTTCTGCGCTTTAAAAATCCTTATATCAAATATATCCAGTTGAGCAAGTATCTACATCGCTCCACGGGTGTAAAATTTATCTATGTCGTTAGATAGAGTACAAAAAATACAATAAGGTCTTAAGTCAAATTTAGCGTAATTTAGTTCTGACCACATTATTACTCAGAAACCAGTTTGATCCCGCCTTTTTTGTTGCCCAGGCCAATATTTTCCTAGACACCAAGTTGAAAAGCGTAAGTTTTATTAATAAATTCGATCGCCACTCCCAAGTAATTTTTTTCTCTTCCCTGCAATCTCTGACTTATTCCCTCAACATCTATCCGTTAAATCTGTTAAATCTCCTACACTACTCATTGTAAAACTTCCTGCTTCAAAACAAACGAAAAGAGTCGAGAAATTTTTGAGCATTTTCTGGTTCTCGGGTAGTGGCAACCAGCCCGTAAACGCGCGTTTCCACCAAAAAAACTTGACCTACACCTACAGGTTCATTGGGGGAAAGTGGCTGAAACTCAAATTCTTTTCCCGGATAGCCTCCGAGAGAAATATCTCGCACTTGCAAGAGTTTAGCATTCGCCGCCACGACGAAAACATCAACGGCACTATTTAAAGTTATTCTGATATTATTGATATTATTGTCGCTCAGCCGAAAATCTAGGTCAAAGTATTGAAGCAAATAAGTTTCTTTGTTTTTTAAGTTCGATCGGTATGTATGAGCAATAAGTTGATTTGAAAAAATTTCTGAATTAATTTTAGGAGTTCCCGGCATATCGATCGCAAACTGACCCATAGCCGAGCAAAATGGCTGCCACTCTGGCGTCTGAATTTCTGCCCGCAGCGGGGCTGGTTGAGATGCAGCGGGACGGGCAAACTTGACAGGGTATAAAAGTAATGTAGGAGTAACTAGAAGTAAATACAGAAATTTCATTTGGGTAAAAATTATATATGCCCGATCGATCTGCGCTAGCCTAGAAATATATCTGCAAAGGGGCGATTTATGCTGAATATTATATTTACTCAACGGCGAGGCAACTCTCCCGGACGATCTAAAACCAGTAAAACCAATAAAACCAATATACTCGCTGCTGTAAATACTTGGCTGGCTGTGTGTCTGCTGGCTGCTGTCACAGCTTGTGCAAACAGCCCCAACAGCAAGGCACTCGAAGAATCATTAGCCGCCGATCCGAAATTAAAACAAAACCCAGTAGTTTTCTCTTCCCCGCCACCAGCGACAGCAATTGAGACAAACTCTACCGCCAAACTTCCTCCCGATTTCCCTACAGAGATTCCCCTATATCCTAATGCTGAGTTAATCGAAGTTAGTGGGGAAACAGATCCGTCGCCAAAAAATGTGCGGCTGCGCTGGGAAAGCACAGATCCGGTTAATTCGGTTCAGAACTTTTACTCTACAGAGTTTGGGCGTCGCAACTGGGAAATAGTCAGCCGCCCCACCGCCGAGGGACAAGGTTCTTTGGTAGCAACGCGAGATAATTTGCGGGTAACAGTGTCGCTTTCTCCTACTCAGAAGGTAGGGGGTTCTACAGAATTTGCGATCGACTACAGCAAAGAAAGCCCAGAAATTGCCACCAGTCCCCAACCTAATAATTCCGATTCTAGCCCATCTCCAACCGCTTCACCAACTCCATCTAATTCAGAGGGAACTACTCCAACGCCATCCGCCTCGCCCAAATCAGCAAAAGTTAGCCAACTAGACACCCAAATTCCTCAACAGTTGCGGCAGTATGTGGCTGATTTAAGTCAGTTGGAAGTGCTGAAAGTGCGATCATCGACCGAAAGTGCTAATTTAGAAACTGCCAGCAGTTTGCCCAAACCCAACCAAATTATCACTCGCCGCGAATACGCCCGCTGGTTAGTAGCAGCTAACAATCAGATTTATGCTAGCCGTCAAGCCAAACAAATTAGATTAGCAGTAGACTCTAGCGAACCGGCTTTTTCTGACGTATCCAAAACAGACCCAGATTTTTCAGCAATTCAAGGTTTAGCAGAAGCCGGTGTAATTCCGAGTTCGCTTTCGGGAGAAACTAAAGATGTGAAATTTCGCCCAGACGCACCTTTAACTCGCGAAACAATGATTCTCTGGAAAGTGCCTTTAGATAGTCGTCAAGTTTTACCGACAGCTAACATTGACGGAGTGAAAGAGAAGTGGGGTTTTCAAGATGCTTCTAAGATTGATTCCCAGGCGTCGCGGGCAGTTTTAGCTGATTTTAACAATGGAGATTTGGCGAATATTCGCCGCGTGTTTGGTTTTACTACTCTGTTTCAGCCGAAGAAATCCGTGACTCGCGCCGAAGCTGCGGCTAGTTTGTGGTATTTTGGCGTTCAAGATCAGGGATTGTCCGCTAAAGATGCCCTGGAAGCAAAGTCTCAACCTGTTGAGTAGAGTTTTTTGGGGTGGTTAAAAGTTTTGAACACACCATCTACTTAGCCAAAACAAAGAAATCGGGTTTTTTCTCTGTAACACAACCCGGTTTCTGCGTCCACGACTGACGAAATTGTACCAATTTTTGATTAATCGGCGTGCGATCGTCCGCCACAAAAATTGCAGCTTGAGTTTCTAGGATTTCTGTAAAGATGGCTTACCCAGAAACCGACTTTTATCTACGAAAATGCCCACTAAAACGCGAGGCATATCCGGTAAAAAACCCCGTTTCTTTAATTCTTCTGCGGGAGTTATAGTAAAAAATCCTTTCAATAATTACACATTGGCTTTTCTGTCCTTTTGATCTACCCTAGGGAATAGATTTTTTTGCTTTAATCTTAATTTCTGTATCCTGCCATACAACTGCTGCATTTGGCGGGCAAATTTTATACATATTTTAACTAACGCTTGGTGCAAAACTCTCAGTAGGATTCCGGATGGCTTAGCGGCCTTAACGATAAATGAAAAAGAGTGTTTGAGCTCTGGGAGAGCGTTTTTTAATGTACGATATTACCTTATTTACCCCGCAAGACATGGCTAAATGCAGCTTAGTCCTGCGCCACTTAGGTAGAAATACTGCTAGTATGGAAGCCAGCAGCCAGAAGATTGTTAACTATATTTACCAACATTTTTGCGATTCGCAAACTGGAGAAAATACCTGTGCCTTAGTGCGTTTGTTTAAAACTCATCCCTACGGGGAATTAGAAGACTCATTGCAACAATCCGCCCGCCGCTTGATGAAGGGCAATTCCCCCGCGGCCGACATGAAATGTTGGACTCTGCTAGCAGCCGCCGGCCCAGAACCGCAGTGGAATTCTCGGCACACAGCAGCAGAAAACACAGCTATTCCATTAGTTAGCACAAAATTAGTGGCTCAAATGCCGGCGATTTCGGAAATAATCCGGCAGTTTGGTTTAGACATTCCTACATTCCTCGGAATTGAGCCAGAAAGGTTCCTGCAATTAGAGTCCGCAGTATTAAATATTTTTCACGTATCAGAAGCAAAGGGCAGCCCCTTTATTCCTGAGCAAAATTCCTTAATTATCCCCTACCAAGTCAAGTCTGTCTTGGGATTGGGGGGACTTCTGCCGTCAGGAAGTTTGTTTGCGATAGTGATGTTCCTGAAAGTTAAAATTCCCCAAAGCACGGCTGAAATGTTTAAAGATTTGGCACTTAGTGTCAAAACGGCATTGTCCATGCCCGACGAACAAAGTGTTTTTGAGTATTCAGGAAATTCTAAAAGTTTTGTTAAAAATAACAATTTTGCCGAAACCCAGTTACTCGAACATCAAGTTGCCAATTTGATTGAATTACTGGATTTTTCAGAACAAGAAATGCTCAGACAAGCCACTCGCTTTCAACAGACTATTGACAATTTACAGCGCGAACTAGCCGAATACAAAAATAAAGAACAAGCTTTGAAAGCAAGTCAAGATAAATTTACAGGCATCCTCAATATTCCCAATGATGCTATTGTTGTGGTCGAAGAAACTCAAGTAATTCAGCGCTTTAATCAAGGGGAAGAACAGATTTAAACTAAGCTCTGTGTTTAGTAACCCGGTTTCCTTGATAAACCGGGTTGTTGCTGTGTTTTTTGAGTTATACCAGTTACCAAAAAATATGCTGCAATGATCTGACAATACTCCGGACAGTTTTTGGAACGATACTACAAGCTTACGCGGGGCAAGGAGCATAAAAAAGTCTAATTAAATGCCGCGTCAGGGGTAGAGCTGACATTGATTTAATGATCCACAGTGGCTCAAAGTCAGGCGAGAATAAGCCATTGGGCCATATAAAAACTGTCCGGACTATTGATCTGAGAGTTTAAGGATGATTATATCAAAGTAAACTACCAAGAAAGAATTGATTTAACAGTTAATGTCCTATGCACTTTTGAGGAGTCCCTGAGAAGCCTAAACTATAATTTACTTAGTTGGTGTATGAGTATGTTACTAAAATTGAAAAAAGTCAAAAGGTAAGAAAGCTTTGAGTAAAAAAAGATTTTTTACTTTTGGCTTTTGACTTTTGACTTTTACCACATCCAGTATTCAACTCAAAACTCAAAACTCAAGACTCTTAAGGCGCTGCTGCCGCCCTGCGGTTGGCAACAATCAGATTAGCCTGATACTCTGCCGCTTTTTGCTGAGCCTTTTGATAGTTCGGGCTGGTTGACGGCACTGCTCTCATGAGCCCAACCGCTTTCTGCCATTCGCTTGCTACTGTGATCCACTCATTTTGAGACTGAGCCGTCTGGGCCGAAATTGCTGCCTTCTGAGCTGTGTTAACGGCTTCCCTCCAAGAGTCAGGCTTAGGCGCGGTGGCTTTTGGTGCAGGAGAGGCTGCCTTGGGCGCCGGAGATGCAGCAGCTTTGGGTGATGGAGATGTCGGAGTTGGGCTTGCGGGCGCAACAGCAGTAGGAGCGACTTTTGGTGTAGGAGAGGCTGCCTGTGGCGTACCCGGAGATGCACCCGGAGAGGATGCGGTGGCTTTAGGCGCGGGAGATGCGGGTTTCGGGGAAGGGGAAGCAGCTTGGGGGGCGATGGGTTCTGGGTTCGAGTCGCCGAAGGGGAAAGTTTTAGTAAAGAAAAGGCCTGCGATCACCGCCAGAGGTACTAAGATACCCACAGGTATTACCCATTTGGGAAATTGTTTTTTCGGAGGCGGGGCTTGATCTTCGTCTTCGTCTTCGTCTTCCTCGTCGTCATCTCGATCGAATTCTCCTTCTTGATAATAGTCTTCGCCTTCGGGCTCGACATCATCTAAACCTACGGAGTCGTCAGGCATTCCACTATCCAAGGGGTAAGGCATTGAACCCGCAGGCATCAGATCAATTTCATCTTCCCACGCAGGCGATCCGTCACCTGTTCGACGCCCGTAAACCTTTACAGTGTGAATTGATTCGAGTCCCAGCTTCGTCATGCCGGTGCGGATGAAATCGACCAATACCATTTGATCCGGTACTTTGTCTGCCTCCAGATTTATGTGGAGGCAGCCGTTGTCCCGCGTCACATCGGCGTTGATGCCTTTGGGTTTGAGTGTACGGTTGATGCTAGATGCGATCGCTTTTGGATCGCCTTGCTTGAGCAGTTCCCGCGGGTTCTGTTGTGTCATGGGTAGCGCTCTTTTTTTGGGGGGGGTGGAGAGCCGGCAAATAATATTAACCGATCGGCATTCGGCGGACAATATTTATTTACCACATTAACTTCTACTTTGGCATTCTGAGAGTATTTCTAGTATCTATTGACCTTTTGGCCTGCGAGCCGGCATCAAGCGCATAGCCGAAGAAAGAAATTTGTTGTAAAAATTTACAGTAAGGGCCGATCCTGTGCCCTGTCGCGCATCAGCGAAACAAGCTAGAAAGTTCTATAACTTTGGTTTGCAGGGTTGAGATTTCTTCCCGACCCCGCTTTAAAGAAGCTTCTAACTCTAGCAGCAAAGGCAAACTTTTTTGCAGTTTTTCTAAGCTGGCGTTCTTGACTTCTTGGCGAAAATAGTATACTCGTTTGGGATTGCCGAGGTCTAGAGCTTGAGCAATTTTATCATCGCGATCGCCCGCTTGGATCATCGCTTTTACCCAAAGCCAAATCCGAAACTTACCAGTCAAGCCAGCCACAATCCTCAAACCCGGCTCGTTGCGGGTCGTTAAGCCGGCCAATAAATCCAAAGCGGCGGAGGTATTGCCCTCGCGAATCGCATCGGCTAGCTGGAAGGTATTCTGGGCGTGACAGTGCACCAGTGCTGCAACTTCCTCCGGGTTCAGAGGTTGGCTGCGGTTGCCCGCAAACAGCAGCAATTTTTCCAGTTCGCTGTATAGCTGGCGGGTATCGCTGCCAATGGATTGGGCCAAAAGTTCGATCGCTGTAGCAGTCAATTTGACGTTCATTTCGCCCGCGACTTGGCGCACCCGCTGGGCTAATTCTTTGTCATTCCAAGGCGGAATCGGTGAAAATTCCCGCACTTGGGCGGCGGACTGGGAAATTAACTTGGTAGATTTGAGCCGGCTGTCGGGTTTTTTGACGGATGTCAGCAGCAACACGGTGGTAGGGGGAATCACCGGCAGCGTTCGTTCAAATTGTGCTAACAGTTCTGGAGAACACTGCTGCGTTACAGTCGTATTTGCCAGCCAGACAAAACGGCTGCCGGTACCGAAGGGCGGCGTTAAGGCTCGATCGAGCCCTTCGACCACAGCGTCGGCTCGATCGGCAATAATTTTGTCATAGTTAAAACTAGCCCAGTTGGGGTCGAGGACTGTTTGGCGCAAACTTGTCACAGCCTGGGCCATCGCAAAATCGTCTTCCCCCCAAAACAGGTAAATTTGCATGAAAAACGCTCAGTAGCCAAAAAAATCAGAGTTGCACGTTCCGCAAGTCCAACATATCCTGAATAGGACTGTTGGAAGCCCGCACCATAATATAAAATTTGGTGTGGGAGTTTGTCACCGCGAGGAAATCAAGATTGGATGATACTTATCAAGCTTACGTAAATCGGGTGGCGCGAATGACGCTGCTGGACTCCTACAAGTCCCAGGTGGAACACATTCAGGAATCTCCAAAGTTTAAGCCCGACGAAGCAGGCCGGAGAACTCCTGTACCTTTTCCAGGTTATTCAGTGATTACGCCGCCTGCGGGGGAAGATGCAGAAAATGCTGCATTCTATAGTAATTTGCACTCGATCCAACAACGGCTATTGCAGGAAATAGCGGAGGGTGCGATCGTGGCACTGCCTCCTGATAGCTTCCATTTAACCGTAGCCGATTTGATTTGGAGCAGCGCTTTTCGAGATGCCTCTGATAAAAATCCCGAATTTGAGGAGCAACTGCGCTCGCGCATGGCCGATCGTTTTGCCGCCTGCAAACCCTTGGCGGGCGGCGCTCCCATTCGCTGGATAGTGCTGGGGTTGATGGTGATGACTAGAGCTGTGGGTGTTTGTTTGGCACCGACGGACGAAAACTCTTACAAGCAAATTCTGGAGTTTCGCCGATCGATCTATCAAAATCCCGATTTAATGGCTTTGGGAATTGAACAGCAATATCATTTCACGGCACACATTACTCTGGGTTATTTTGGGGACATCGGGCCGAACCTAGACCGCGATCGCTTGTGCGCTTTGCTGTCAGAGTTAAACGAGCAATGGCTGGACACGCCGCAAGAACAGTCCGTAAACCGAGTGGAACTGCGGAAGTTTGAGGACATGGCTACCTACCTCCGGCAACCGGAATGGCCTGTTTTTGAGTTTTAACGAAGGAAGAGGGAAGAAGGAAGAAGGAAGAAGGAAGAAGGAAGAAGGAAGAAGGAAGAGGATCGATGTGAAGATTTTTTCCCATCTCCCACTCTCCCCATCTCCCACTCTCCCACTCTCTCGCCCCCTCTCCCCTCTCCCCTGTGACCAAAAATTTTGGGTCTCAAGCCCCGTCATAAGCTTGACGGCTTTATGTTATAATTTAATTGGTTGAAATACCCACCTAAGATTGCAGCGATATATACTCATTTTGAGTTGAAACCGGGACTGATCCAGTAATAGGGAAAGACCCAAGGGCAATGGTTAAAATCCAACCTGGAAGCAAAATAAAAAGTATTGTTAATGTTTTTTAAACAAAACGATACATATAGTCTGGATAGGGCATTGCCACGACTTAAAATGAACATGGAGAGGCTCGTAAAACTACTTCGGTAGTATTGGTCGATGAAGTGTTAAGAATCCCCGCACCTTGATAGTCGGGGAGTATGTCAAAATAGTCAGGATATTGCCTATTAAATGCTTTAATTATTTTTGTTTGGCAGTAAAGTCAAGGGAAAAATTTATGAAAAACCAGGAAAAATCAGTAATTCTGGTTTTTTACTTTTTGCTTAAAAAGTGAAAGTACACGTTGTTGGTATAGGTTTAGATGGAGCTTCTGGGCTGAGTGAGTCGGCGCGGCAGGTTGTAGAAAGGGCCGCTCTATTAGTAGGGAGCGATCGACATTTGAGCTATTTTCCACAGATCTCCTGCGAGCGCTGGGTGCTGGCAGATTTGACGACCGCAATTGTCGAAATTCGGCGTTGGTTGGCTCAGGAGGCGGATTTAGAGCCGGATGCGGGGACGTTGGACACCCCCATGTCCTCCTCTCAACTAATTGTAATTTTAGTGGCCGGCGACCCGCTGTTCTACGGCTGGGGAAAGTTGTTAATTTCCCAATTGCCGGCAGAAAAATTAACTTTTCACCCCCACGTCAGTTCTGTGCAGTTGGCTTTTAACCGCTTGCAAATCCCTTGGCAAGATGCTCATTGTGTAGGCTCTCAAGGACGCTATTTTGAGGAGCTGACGGCGAAGGTGAAGCTCGGTGTGGAGAAGATTGCGGTGCTGGCGGACGAAGCTCATACTCCGGCTGTACTGGCAAGTTTGGTGAAAGCTCTAGATTTGCCGACACGCTACAAGTTTTGGGTTTGCGAAAATTTGGGGGCTGCCGAGGAACGGGTAAGCCCCAAGTCTCTGGAAGCTTTGCTGGGAGAGTCTTTTGCACCGCTGAGCGTGGTGGTGATGCTCCGGGAGTCTCCGCCGGGGGCAGAACCTTTGGATTTGGAAAAGTTGCCTTTGTTGGGAATACCGGATGCAGCTTTTATCGGTTGTGGCGACAAGCCTGGTTTGACGGTTGAACGGGAAGTGCGGGTGTTGGTGCTGGCACAATTGGCTTTGCAATCGGGACAAGTTGTCTGGGATGTGGGTGCTGGTAACGGTTCTGTGTCGATCGAGATTGCTCGTTTATTCCCGCAGTCTGAGGTTTACGCGATCGAAAAAACGGTTTCTGGTACTTCTGCGATCGAGTTCAACTACGGCCGTTTTGGGCTGCAAAATGTGTTTTCGATTTACGGAACCGCCCCGGAAATCTTGCACCGCTTGCGTCCTCCGCACCGGATTTTTATTGGCGGTAGTGGCGGAGGGTTGACTAAAATTTTGGGCGTTTGCGCGCTGCGGCTGCTTCCTGGAGGCTCGATCGTGCTGGCTTTGGATGCTTTTGAGGATATTGCTGTTGTTTTGAGCTGGATGGGCGATCGGGTACGCCGGGAACCGCACTGGAGTTACCGAATCGTGCAAGTGCAATTGTCGCGTTCTGTAAATGCGGGCAATTTGACTCGTTTTGACTCGCTGAATCCCGTTTCGATTGTGACGATCGATCGACGATTAGATTGATGTCGGAATTTTTACCGGTGATTTAAGGTGATTAGTGCTGAGTAACGCTGATTTGAGTCAGGAATAGTAAGGTTGCGGTTCCTAGTAGCAATAAAATGCCGGCTGCACCTGCTAGCGGTTTTGCTGCTATTCCTGTAATCCATTCCGGTGCGCGGCCTGTGGGATTAATTGCGCCTTCTGTATCTACGGTAGTTATACCCCAAATCCAAGCTGCGTGAATGCCGATCGCCAATCCTAAACTGCCATTGTCGGCGATGCGGGCTAATGTTAAAACCATCCCCATCAGCCACAATCCGGGCAGTTGCGGTAGAGTTTCTTTGGCTGCCCAAATTAGGTGGGCGATCGCGAAAATAAAACTGGCGATCGCTGCTGCGATTAGCATTGAGTAATCTTGCTGGAGAATTGTTTGCAAGCAGCCGCGAAAGATTAACTCTTCTGTGGCGCTAATCCACAGTCCTAATAACAGAGTCAGCAGACTAGCAGGGTTAAAAATTAAAGTCCACAAATTAATTTTTTTTTCGCCTGTTTCCGTGGAAGCCTCGCTTTTTTTTAGCTCGATCCAGCCTGTGGCTAATTGCAGACCGAATAAAATTACTAAGCTAATTATTCCTAATCCTAATCCCCGCATTAATGACATCAAAACTGCGGGTTGCCAATCCCAACCCCAGTTAACAAAAGATGTGTTTTCGATCCAACTTGTCGCCCATAAAATGAAGGGGACAATCACGTAGAGGGAAGCTAGTAAAGGTAGTTTTTTGTTTCCCAGGGGTTGGGGTGGATGCCATTTGAGGGCGATCGCCAGCACAATCGCTATGGGCAGCCACACAACAATCCAAGTCAAGAAAAAGAAGATTATTTTGACAATTGCTGGTATTGACGGCGACATCAATTGCAGGTTGTTTATCGTATTCCACATTTAAGAGGTTGCAACTCTAATACTGTTGGCTGTTGACTGTTAACTGTTAACTGTTAACTGTTAACTAATGACTACTGACTACTGACTACTGCCAACTGCCAACTGACTACTGCCAACTGCCAACTGACTACTGCCAACTGCCAATTGACTACCGATCGAGCTTGCGCTGAATTTGCCTCAAAGACTGGTACATTTCGGGCAAGCGGTTATAGACTGCTGTGGCTTTGAGAAATAGTTTGTGGGGAATTGCTGGAATGCCCGTCACGATCGCACCTGCGGGCACGTCGCTGTGAATTCCGGCTTTAGCAGTGGCGATCGCCCCATCTCCGATTTTGGCTTGATTAGCAATTCCTACTTGACCTGCCAAAATTACATTGTTGCCAATTTTTACTCCGCCGGCCATGCCAACGTGAGCGGCAAACGCGCAATTTTTTCCTACTTGACAGCCATGACCTACGTGTACTAAATTGTCGATTTTTGTATTCTGGCCGATGCGGGTTTCTCCTACAGCGGGCCTGTCGATCGTGCTGTTGCAGCCAACCTCAACGCCCTCTTCTAATACAGTGCAGCCAGACTGCTCCATTTTCACCCATCCTGTGCCTGTCGGCACGAACCCAAAACCTTCGCTGCCGATCGCCGCACCGCTGTGAATCACGCAATTTGCCCCGATGCGAGTACGTTCGTGAATGACACAATTAGCGTGTAAAACTGTGCCGACGCCTATTTCCGCATCTGGGTAAATTACGACATTTGGGTGAATGCAAACGTTGCTGCCAATTTTGACTTTTGCTTGAATAACGACGTGGGGGCCGATATAGACATTTTCACCAATTTCTGCTGAGGGGTGAACGACGGCTGAAGGATGAATTTCGGATGCTGGGCGAAACGGTTGATAGAAAATGGCGATCGTTTCAGCAAACAGCAATCGCGGATCGGCTGCGGCAATCCAAGCAATGTTGCGATCGGTACATTGAGCTTGGAGGCTTTCATCTAAGGGTAAAATTAAAGCCGAAGCATTTGTAGTGGCTGTATGAACGGCAAATTTAGCACCTTCTATATAACTGATTGTGCCCGATGGAGCTTCATCAACAGGGGCAGCGCCAGTAATTTCCGGATCGGTAGCAACCGACGCTGTGAGGGTGCGACTGGTGGCTAAGTTAAGTTTTTGTACTATTTCGCTAAACTTCATCTATAAAAATTTGTTGTTAGCACAGATCGATCATAGTTAAAAATACCAGGTTTGGAGCACGATCTCAGCAGTTGCCATTTAAAAAACAAAAACCCCGATTTCTGGAAGAAGTCGGGGTTGTAGCGCTCGATTATTTTTGGCAATTATTGTACAGAAACTGCATCTACGTCAACGGTGCTGCCGTTGGCTTCAGAATAATTGGCACCGGTGGCTTCGGATGCTGAAGCTGTCTCTGTTTGGCGAGATTTAAAGTAGTCGATCGCCATTTGTGAAACTTCGGAAATCAGCAAGACTGCGATCGCCACATCGTCAATTTGTCCGATGACGGGGAGAAAGTCTGGGGCAATGTCGATCGGGCTTACCAAATATGCCAGCGTTCCCAGAATAATCCACCAGCGGTATTTGGGGTTGCGGAGGGTGTCGCGGTACCAGTTGTAAACAGATTGTATAGAAAAGTTCATGGGGTTGTCCTCTACTTATATTTTCAATCTTGACAAATTGTCGCTCGAAATGCTTGTGGAGATATCCCCCCTAGGGTTGGCAAGAGACTTCTACCTGGGAGTATAGGGAATTGGGGAGGGAGAAGTTGTCAAGCTGTGTGGAAAGGGCGGGGACTCTTGACAACGCGCCTACAGAAACCTGACAGATGAAAGCCGATGGAATTTATCTGTGTTTATCTGCGTTTATCTGCGGTAAAAAAAAACATTCATATTGTTGACTGTAGATTCGGCATCTATTACTTTTATATCGTGATTAAAGCAAGTTACTTAGATGGGGATTTTTTAACTGTAGATGTCAGCAGATAAACACAGATGAACGCCGATGGGATTTATCTGTGTTTATCTGCTGTTTAAACAAATCTTCATCTCTCTCACTCACTAATCTTGAAAGATCCATTTTTGGTCGCCGATCGCAATTTCGCAGCCATTGGGCAGCCAAAAAGGCTCGTTAGTAGCCAGCCTCTGCCCACCCACAAAAGTGCCGTTGGAACTGCCACTATCGACAAGCTGATATCGCTGTTTGCCAATTTCGTCAGTGGCGCGGCGGATTTGAGCGTGGTAGCGGGAACTTTGCGGATCTTGTAATACTAAAGTGTTGGTTGGTTCGCGTCCAATTGTAAAGGGATTGGCCGTTAAAGCGATCGCTTCTCCAGAAAGTTTGTAGATTAAATATGCGGTTGTTTTGCGATCGCTGCTTGCGAGTACCGTTGGTGCAAGTTGGGGAGGATTTCTCCCAGGAGGGAGACTGTTTTGAGCAAGTTGTTCTGTCAGTTGTTGTAAATCTCGATCGAACCCCGCTGCTGTGTCAGAAGCTGGAAGACTCGCAGGAGAATTACCTGAAATTAAGTTTAACTGCTGTACGGGAGATTGAGGAACAATGGGCCGGCCTGCTTCGGCAATTCTCATTTGCAGGGCGGCGGCATTTTCTGCTTCCTGTCGGGCACTCATTCCCTCAACTTGGCGAATAACTCCGTTTGTTTCGGGAAAGCTGACATCGCCAATTCGCACGTCTTCTAAGTTAAAACCTAGGGTATAAAAATCTTGGACGCGATCGAGCAAATTTTGGCGCAGCAACAGCCGTCCTTGACTGATAAGCTGTTGTAGGGGTATTTGCCCGATCGCTAATCCCATACAATCCTTAACTGCACTTGCTAAAACAGCTATAGGATCGGACAATTCCAAAGCTACTCGTTTCGGATCTATAACTTGATAAATAACAGTCAGAGTAGCATCAATTAAAAACCGATCCTTAGACAAAAAATCTCCGTGCGACTGAACGTCCAAATTGCGGAGTTTGGTGTCTACAAGGACAATTTGAGCCTGTTCCAGCAGGGGAAGGGCAAAGCTGAAATGTCGCCCGGATTTTAGGGTACGCACGGCGCGGCCGTTTTTGACCAACAGCCCCGTGTAACCGGCCCCTATAAAGTCCATACTAAACCCGGCCCAGCGTTCTGGAGTTATCGTTTGAATCAGGGGAGAAGCGTTGTTCATGGGAGGGAGTTGAGGGAGCGAAGATTCTATTTTTAGGGTAACAAATTGCTGGGGGCGAGCGATCGGGGGGTGTGCCGGTTCCGCAACCTCTATTCTATACTTCTAGACACCCCGCGATTCAGGCCGGACTGGATCTAGTTTGCATCTAGTTGATGGTGGGGGCGATCGAAATACTGTTCGTAGGGTGCGTCCGAGCCGAAAAACTTGTTGAAATCGAAAGAATTAATGTCTGACGCACCCTACAATTTGCTGTAACTGTGACTATTTGTGGTAATATTAAAGAAATTAAAAATTACCAATTAATAGCCTTTAACTAAAATGTCTCAGGAATCAATCATCACAGAACATATCGAAATCACGCCTGGGGTGCTGGGTGGTAAACCGTGCATTGCCGGTCATCGAATTGCTGTAGCACACATCGCCGAAATGTATCTCCAAATGGGGATTTCTATAGAAGAAATCGCGGGCAAGTATGATTTGCCACTGGCCTCGGTTCATGCAGCAATGACCTATTATTACGATCGTAGAGAAGAAATCGATCGTCGCACTGCTGAAAGTCGAGCTATTGTGGAAGAATTAAAGCGCAACAGTCCACCATCTCCGTTACAAGAAAAATTGAGGGCAATTAGAGGTGATTGAGCAAATTCGTTTTCATTTAGACGAACATATTGACTCTAATATTGCGCGCGGTTTGCGTCGTTACGGCATAGATGTTACAACAACGGTTGATGCAGGATTGCGTACAAAAAGCGATGAGTCACACCTGGAATTTATTCGCTTCGAGCAGCGCGTGATAGTAACTCACGATGACGATTTTTTAATTATGGCAAGCGATACCACCGATTATCCGGGGATTGTCTATTGTCCTCCTAATTCTCGTTCTGTTGGCGAGATTATCCGTAGTTTGATTTTAATTTATGAAGTCTATAAACCTGAAGAAATGATCGGAAGGATTGAATATATTTGACATGATTGTAAGGCGATCGCACTTTCGGAAAATAAGGGCGATCGCATTTAACCAAAACAACTTTGCCCGCCCCTCCTGTGGTAATCTAACCCCTAATCTTGCCGTACTTACGCTCTAAGTAATCCGGCATGATTGTCGGGCGATAGATAGTCTGTTCCCATTCGCGATATTTCCCCAGCTCGTCAAAGTGATAAGTGTTAGGGTGGCAGTAGCGCCCATCGGGGAACTTGTATGTACACTTTCCCTCTTTATGGGTAGCCCAAGGCTGGTTTTTGCGATATTTTGACCAATGTCGCCCCACACTCCCGTCTAGCAAGTCGGTTTCACCTACAGGCATTTTGAGTACAGATTGGACATGAATGAGCAGGTGACTTGATTCGGAAAGGACACACCAATGTCCTTCTTGGATACCTGACAAGCTACCTGATAGCTGCTCAATCCGCTTGATGTAACCAGTAATTTCGCAAGTTTTCATTTGATTTCTCCTCTGTGGTTTGTTGAACAAAGGAGAAGTTCGTTGGCCAACTGTTCTTCTCACACTTCCATAATCGTGAGTTAGTAAGGGTTTGGCATGATCGTATTTAGATCGGATCTAAGATGATCTAAAATTGATCTTGACATCTCATAAATTATGTGTATGGCTTCGACAATTAAAGCTTCTGAAGAAAAAAAATCACAAATTGATCGAGCCTTAACCAATAAGGGATGGACTAGAGGGGAGAATAGTGAAGCTATTCGAGAAGCGACTCGCTATCTCGTCTTGTCGTATCTTCGTGAAAAAGAATGGACGCACGAGACTAAATTAAATCGCCAACAACTTGAAAGGTGTAAGCTTTTTGATAAAAAATCGCTCGATAAAATATTTAGAAATTTTTTAGCTACAACTTATAAAAAAATTCAACCAGAAATCGAATCGGGAGAATTAAAAGCCCAGGGAATTTCCTATGGAACTTTTAGCCATTTTTTATCTAGTAAACCCATAAATACAAGAGCATTTAAGGCTTATTGTGAGGTTTTAGGACTGAATTGGGAAGAGATTAAAGAATATCCACCACAGTCTGAACGGAAAAACAATATTGATACTGAAAGGCTATCTTGTAGAGGGTCGGAAGTGAGCGATCGCACCTTGGCACTTGTGGAGGAATACACCAAGCTCTTTGTTGGGCGCTCCGAGATGCTAGAACTCCTAGATAAGTTCTTAAATCAATCCGACAACAAATGGAAAATTATTACCGCCAAGGCGGGTTTTGGTAAAACTGCACTGCTAGCAAACTGGGTAAAATCACGCCAGGGAAACAGTGTGTTTATCGCTTATCATTTTTTCAGTCAGCGTGATGAAATTACCCGCCCAGTCGCTAATTCCTATCGTAATCTACTGCAACAAATTTATGATTACTGCAAACTGAGTAAACCGTTGCCCCAAGATGAAAATGAATTGCGCGAGGAGCTTTATCGCATTGTTAAAGACTGGAAAGATAAACCTTTAGTTGTCGTCCTAGATGGTTTAGATGAAGCCGATCGTCCCTTCCCGCCACCATTTCCTACTTCCGGTAATGCAAATGTATTCGTCATTGCTTCAGCGAGAGCCTCTGAAGGGGAAAAGCCAGAATACTTGTCTGGTTGGACAAATGATATTGAGCCGATACACCTCGATCGTCTGCCTCGTTGTGCGATCACAGACTGGTTAAAACGAACTGGTGACGGCGACTTGGCAACATTTGCCTCTGATAATAATTTCGTTGCCCAACTTGATGAAATTACTCAAGGCTTTCCACTTTACCTCAACTATCTAACTGATGAGTTGAGTCACGCTGCAAAACAGAAACAAGATATACGACAACTATTGGCACAAACGCCCAAGGGATTTGAGAACTATGTCAAGCAGCAGTTAAAGCGCTTAGACGAACTAGATTTGGTCGATGAAAGATGGCAGTTTTTGGCACTGTTGGCAGTAGCGAAAGGCGTACTTGAAAAACAAGATATTAAGGCAATTACTGGAATGCGCGATCGCAATTTACGCCAACTACATCAGTGTTGGCAAGTGACTCGCTGGATCAGGATTTCAGAGGATAAATTCTACGCTTTTGCCCACCCACTCTTGGGAACGACGTTTGCTATCCAATTGGGTGACGATGCTGAGGATGCCTTGGAGAAGTTGATTAACTACAGTAGTCATTGGCAAGAACACTCCAGTCCTTATGCGTTGCGGCATTATGCAGAACACTTGCGGGATGTGAAGCACTGGGAGGAGTTGTATGCGATCGCACGTAACGAAGACTTTTACTCGCACTCTATTAAACAGTTTCCCGATGAGCCTGACTTGCCTTTGAAGACGGTGCAGACTGCCTTGTTAGCCGCCGCCGAGGAAGACAAAGCAGGAGAAATGGCAGAATTTATACTGTTACACGCACGGTGGCTGGTACAGACAACATTACAACTGTCACCACTGGATGCACTGCGAGCTGGAAATTTAAACCGTGCCCAAGCGCTGGCAGACTTGTACGATATTGAACACTGTACTTTGTGGTATCTGCTACTGGTGTGGGAGTTAAAGGATGAAGGGAAAGGGAAAGAAGCACGAGAAATTTTAGATCGGTTGTTGGAAAAAAATTTACCTCAATTGTTCAACTGGAATGCAGAGTATGCTGCTTGCTTACTTCCCCATGTTCTGGATCTAAGTAAAAATGCTTTCACCAGTCTGCATCAGCAACTTTTGTCTGATAACAAAGCCTATCATGTTTTGTGCGAACATTTAAGCATTCATAACCATGCTGATTTAGCCATTGAAACCGTCCAAAAAATTGATCAGAAATTGGAACAAGTCAAGACTTTGAGTAAAATTGCAGCCATCCAAGCTAGAGCAGGAAGTAAGCCAGAAACACGAGATATTCTTGATTCTGCTTTTATGAAGGCAAAAGAAATTCACCACGATTTGGAACAAGCATGGGCGCTACGTGCAATTGCCACAGCAGAAGCCCAGGCTGAAGACTTTACCGCTGCCCAAAAAACAGTACAAGAGATTCACGATCAAGTTGAAAAAGCAGTAGCGTTAGGGGAAATTGCCGTACTGATGGCTCAATCAAAGCAGCCTGAAGCAATATATGTAGCCTTTGAGACTTTGGCTCAAGCTTTAAATATGTTGGAAACTATTGGAGATCAGCCACAACATAGATGGGCAAAGTGGTCATTGGTAGAAGCTCAATCCCAAATAGGAGATTTGAGTGGAGCCCTACACACTATACAAACTATAGGGACAATTCAGCCAAAATCAACGGTAGAGGCTCAGGTAATTCAACAAAAGACAGCTAAAGTCACGATTGATGATCTATTAAAGACTGCTGATGAAATTAGCAATCAAGTATTACGAAAAGAAATGTTTGAGATAATTGCGCTAGTTCAAGTTCGGTCAGGGAATTTTACTGGTGCGATTGAAACTATGCAGAGAATCGATCCCCAACCGGGATTAGCATGGCTGTTTCAGGAAATTGCATCAGAAAAAGCCAAGTTAAAGGATTTTACTGGAGCTTTGCAAACTGTTCAGAATATTGACCGTGAATGGATCTTGATAAAGACCATCCAAAACATTGCCAAGGCTCAAGTATACGCAAATCAACAAAAGGCGGCGCGGACTACCTTAGCTATGGCTTTGAATGAAGAATCTAGCCATCAAGCTATTCGAGAAAAAACATTCCAGGCCATCGCAATGGCTCAAGCCAGAGAGTTTGATTTAGCTAAAGAAATTGCACTCACTGTTGAATATGACCGGGCACAGGCATTTGCCTTTCGAGCAATCGCTGTAGCACAAGCACAGGAAGGAAAAATTGAAGATGCTTTGCAGACTATACAAAATATACCTTCCCATGTGTTTCGCTGGAACTTAGAACAAGCCAGAAGGGAAAATATCTACTATGAAAGGAAGGGGGCGTTACTAGAAATAGTGCTGGTGTGTATACAAGCCAACAAATTTGACATAGCTATAGGCGCTGCTCAGAAGATAAGTTCTGCTTTAGAAAAAGTTTGGGTATATAAAACTATTTCAGTTGCACAAACCCAAGCTGGGCAATGGAAAAAAGGACAAGTAAATCTAGCTCTTGCTGAGGAGATTGCCTTAAGTATTAACGATGAAAAAGAGCAATCATCAGCCTTAATAATAATTATAATAGCACAAACACAATTAAAACAATTTGGTGTCGCTCGGTTACTTGCAGATAGAATCAGGTGTAAATTGACACAAGTGGTAGCTTTGAGTACAATTGCAGAGTGTCAAATAAAGAGTGAGAATAACGAGGATAAGGAATATGCAAAAGCCACGCTCGATCTGGCTCGAAAAACTCTACAAGACCTCACTAAGCAGAATATTAATTATTATTTGGGACAAGCAAGTGCTTGGCGAGCAATTTCAGCGGCAGAAGTGCATATAGAAAATATAACTAAAGCTTTAGATACGGTGCGGGAAATTAAGGATGAAGCCGAACGGGTAGAAGCATTTGGGGCAATAGCTTCAGTACAAGCGCAACAGGGAGATAAATTAGGAGCACTAGATACTCTGCTTCTGGCGCGAGATAAAGCTTTAGTGATTAAGCATCAAGTCGGAAAAGATCGATTACTCCACAAGATTGCAGCAACACAAGCAAAGCTTAGGGAGTTTCCTACAGCTTTGGCAACAGTAAAGTTTATGAGCAGTCAATCATTCCAAGCATTAACCCTACAGACTATAGCGGTAATCCAGATTGAGTCTGGATTTGCACCGCAGGCTTTAAAAACAGCAGATATAATTCCAATTATCCGTTACTGGTATCTTCCAGAAATCGCTGCTGCCTTTGTTGAGATAGGCGACAAAACCAACTTCAAAAAGCTATTAATTCCCTGCGTTTACTACTTGGATGCTGCGTATCGGATGTGTGGATATTTAGCGCGGCTTTATCCAGAGCAAGCATCAGCAGTGGCAAAAGTTTTAAGTGATTTGAATGAAAGGGAGCAGTAGTTTGCGATCGCCCCTAAATCAACCAATATAACTGAAGGGCGATCGGCACAGCCTAAGCAACACCATAGCTTGTAAACTGCCTTGCATAGGGAGGCTGAAGACCCAAAACAATATCCTCCCGCGCCACACCCATCAGCACTAACTCCTCAGCAATCAGTTCATCAGTTTGATTGCGTTGAATCCAGACTTTTTCATTTCGGATATCTAAGTGGATCGGGCAACTATAAATCCGATTGTGACCGTCCCAACCTAAATCTAATATCTGATAATGGTCATGTTCGGTGTCAAACAATACCTGGATTTCTATGTCGCCATTGATGGGTTTAGTCTTGCTATATTCCATCAGGAAAGTGCGAACAATCTGCCGATATTTAGCTAATCGATCCATTCCACAATCACCTCATTCGTGGGGTCGTATACCAACAACTTCAAATCATACTCAGCTATCGCCGCTTGGGGCAAAGCACGAGAGAAAAATGAATTATAGGCAGCGATCGGAACTGCCAAATAGAGCGATCGATCTGGCTCCAAATTTTTGAGTGCTAGTCGATAATTCAAAAATTGACCGAGGGCTAGGTGGAAATCAAACATAGCTGATTCACTCAGAAAGCTTTTAACCTCCACCGCAATCTTCTGCACACCTCGCTCTGCAGCTAAAAGCTGTTCAGCCCCCAAGTCAATCCTGAGCCGATCGTCTTCGCTAAACTTTAGCTTCAGCGGATCGTGGGTAATTACCCAATTATCCTTCAGGAGAGCGGATTTCACAGACTCATGGAAAACATCCCTAGCCGACATAGACTTTACTCAAAGACCTAGTTTCCATTCTATCCAAACCCACGCACTTAGGAACTTAGCACAAATAGTATTATAACACTCAACCAAAATGCCAAGAATCAAATAAGCGCGATCGCCCTTTCATTCCCAAAAACCGATCGCCCTTTCATTCACCTCACCAAAAACGCCGCACACTCAACATGAGAAGTCTGAGGAAAGAAATCCGCCGGCTGCACTCGCGCTAACTTATAATCCCCATTTTCGCACAAAATCTTCAGGTCGCGAGCCAAAGTAGCAGGCTTGCAACTAACATAAACAATGCGATTTGGTTGGATTTCCTTGATAGCTTCCAAAACCGCGAGATCGCACCCTTTCCTCGGCGGATCTAGCAGCACAATATCCGGTGTCAATCCCAAGGAAGGCAGCAAACTCTCTACAGTTCCCGCCTGAAACTCGACATTTCTCACGTCATTTAACTCAGCATTTAATCTGGCTTGTTCGATCGCCGCCGGTTGCACTTCTAAACCTATCGCTATTTTTACTTGTTTTGCCAGGGGTAAAGTAAAAGTACCAATTCCGCAGAAAGCGTCAACCAAAATCTCGTTTCCCTGCAAATTCAATTCCCCTACCATCACCTCTAACAACGCTTCAGCCGCCTCTGTATTAACCTGGAAAAAAGTATCTGCTCTTAGCTGAAAATTCATCCCCGCAAAGCTTTCTCGCAGATAAGAACGACCAGCAACGCAGCGACTTTCTACACCAAAAATCACATTCGTTTGAGCGGGATTTATATTCAAACAAACCCCTGCCAGTTGAGGATATTGTTTCAGCCACTCTGATGCTTGCTCTTCGAGTCCCGGCAAGTCTCCAGTGCGAACTATTAAAGTTAGCAGCATCTCGCCGGTGCGCCGTCCGATCCGCAAGGACAAGTGACGCAATTCTCCTGTATGTTTCTTTTCGTCGTAGACTTGCCAATCCCGCCAGTGGATGTCTTCTTTAACTTCTTTTAACAAAGGATTGAGGCGCGGGTCTTGCACCGGACACTGATTGAGATTGACTAATTTGTGGGTGCTTTTTTGATAGTAACCTGCTTGGACTTGACCTGTTGCTGATATTGCCACGGGATACGTCGCTTTGTTGCGGTATCCCAAAAATTGGGAAAATCCCTCGATTTTTCCCGTTAAAATTTCATCAACTTGCGGATTGCTAAATCCGCCAATTCGTTCTAAGGCTTGAATGATTTGATTTTGCTTGGCTGCAAGCTGATATTGATAATCTACGTGCTGCCACTGACAGCCGCCGCACTTGTCGGCGACAATGCAGTTAGCTCGAATGCGGTGTTCGGATGCTTCGAGAAGTGTGTCCAGCTTGCCTGTAGCATAGGTGGATTTGACTTGCACGAGGCGGACAAGGACTCGATCGCCCGTCACGGTATCGGGCACAAACACTACTAACTCACCAAAACGACCAACTCCGTCGCCGGTGTCTGTCAAGTCGGTAATCTCTATCTCAATCAGTTGACCTTGCTGGCAAGGGTTTGCCAATTTCGTCGAGTTTGGGGTCGGGAATTTAGATTTGGTCACAAGTAGTCGTGGTAGGATTTAATATGGTAATGCAATATCGCTATCTCTTTCCTGAGATAAGTCGTAGCGAAGCGGGGCGTAAGCCATCGCACTCAAGCTCAATAGCAGGCCGTATTCCTGCTGCTGAACGTCTTGCTGCTAAAGCCAAGCTTCAACCTGCACGTCAAGCCTGCCGTGAGTTGTCTCGCTCGAGCCTGTGCGATATGCTGTTGGGGCGAGCTAGCAAAAACTCGTTAAACAGTCAAAGTGTCTGCCGACATCTAAACTCTCACTCGCAGTTTTTGAGTTTTTCCCCCAGTACCCTGAAACACAGGGAAACTGGCTTGAACATCAAGCATAACGTTTGCGGAGATTTACCTGCTACTTCTAATGTTGATAAATGTTAGAAGCAAAGTAAATCGCCCAACCAAGAATCTCATCTTTAATGGATGAGAAGGTCAATTAATCTTACTCTCAAATATCCTCAATTCTTTTGAATAACAATGAGCGTAGTTAGCCAACTAATTCTCCAAGCCGACGACGAACTTCGCTATCCCAGTACCGGCGAACTTCAAAGCATCAAAGATTTTTTTAAAACCGGAGAACAGCGGGTGCGTATTGCTACTGCGCTGTCTGACAGTGAGAGGAAAATTGTTGAAGAAGCTAGTAAAAAACTCTGGAAAAAACGACCTGATTTTATCTCTCCTGGGGGCAATGCTTACGGCCAGCGCGAACGGGCTTTGTGTCTGCGCGACTACGGCTGGTACTTGCGCCTGATTACCTACGGTATCTTGGCGGGTGACAAGGAGCCGATCGAAAGCATCGGTTTGATTGGCGTTCGGGAAATGTATAATTCTCTGGGCGTTCCTGTTCCTGGCATGGTCGAAGCTATCCGCTGTTTGAAGGAAGCTTCTTTGGCTTTGCTCAATCAGGATGATGCTAAGGAAGCAGCTCCTTATTTTGATTATATCGCTCAAGCAATGTCTTAATTGCTTTGGTGATTGCTTTCATGAATGTGGCGGAGCATTCGCGGGTGATTTTTGGGGTGATTTGATCTCGCAATTGCTCGCAAATGTTTCGCTTCTGTTTTGGGAAAGGAAGAGTTGACAGTTGACAGTTGACAGTTGACAGTTGACAGTTGACAGAATCAAAGGCAAGGGTTTGAGCAATTAACAGCGTCCTCACGGTTGGGTGCGGTTGCTAGTGTTAGGAAATCTGCTTGATTTCTGCTAGGAAGCAATGCAGTTTGAGCTTTCCCAGATTTCGAGAATGTCTTGTCTTTCAATGCACATTTGAACTAAAAAGTCAAGGGTTTTTGGGAGATATTGTTTTTTGAATTTCCGGCTGTCGCACTGAATGGAGGTTTTGATCTGCGAGAGTTCTTTAAGGGTGGGGCAAGTTTGGATGTGATGCCCGATCGCATTTTGCCATTCTTCCAGCCTGCGGTAGCTGACAAACAGACCCCCTCTATCCCGATGGTGGACGAAAACCACGAAAGCCCAGGATTCGACTCGCTTAATCAGGTTTTGGCTGATTTTGAGCAGTTGGGCGATCGACCTGACGGTGATGCGGAGCTTTTTCGAGGGTTGGATGCGGCGAAACAGTGCTGTCATGGGTGTCTATTTACTTTGTTCCAACATTGTAACACAATATAGTCAACTTGCAAACTTAAAAAGTGAAACTAGAAAGTCAGGCGTGATAGCTTAGCTTTATGCAGATAGGTGATGACTGATGGTTGTAGCAGAAGCTAGGCGAGAAAAAGAATACTTGAGACGGAGATTTACTGATACCGGGCTGCGGCGGTTGGGTAAATTCCTGCGATCGTGGCGGGAAGCTAGGGGGTGGAGCGTTCACGAACTGAGCGAAAAGACCAAGCAGCATGAGGCTCAATTTTATAATCTAGGGGGAGAGCCTTTGCCGAAAGTTTTGGGGGTCAGCATTGCAGGCATTTCGAGAATCGAAAATGGCTATTACAACAAGCCTGCACCCGATCTTTTGTGGCTGTTCCTCGATGTTCTCGAACCAGTTCACCCGGTTGAAAAGCGGTTGGTTACTCTAGAAGACTTACTGTTGATCGGAACTGAATTTTGGAACCCCAACGTCGAGGCGTAGGATTGACTTAATAGTTAAATTGGATCTGTAAAATGCCCGGATTTCTTGACTTTAAGGCTGTCGTCGATCAGGAAAAACTGCGCCCTGTGCGATTTACGGATACGGGACGCGGTAGATTGGGCAAACTTCTGAAAGCAGCTAGAGAGATTCGGGGCTGGTCAATTATTGAAACAGAAATGGTCACAAAAGAATACGAGGCCGCTCTGTTTCGGACAGCCGGAGATCCTGTACCAAAAGATGTCGGTATTAGTAATGCTACTGTTAGTCGCTACGAACGCGGGAAGTTAGAAAGTTTGGATTGGCGATCGCTCTCTCTGTTATGCTTTGTCCTCAAGCCGATCGATCCGGTGACAGGGGAAGCCCTAGAACCGACAAATGCTTTATATATCGCGTGCGAACATCCCCCATACAACAATGCGAAGCTATATGACTAGATTATTTGCAGATAGGTAATGTCAGAACTCTCTAACAAGGCTGTGGTAGATAATCGGCAGGAATTGCGTCCCGTTCGCTTCACTGAAACGGGGCGGATGCGTTTGGGGAAGATTTTAAAAGCAGCAAGACAGACAACAGGCTGGTCTGTCAGCGAAACAGAGTTCAAAACAAAGGGATATGAAGAGGCGCTGTTCACAGCTACAAATCAACCTGTACCCAAAGATGTGGGCATCAGTGCCGCAACAGTCAACCGTTACGAACGCGGGAAGCTGGATAATTTGGATTGGCGATCGCTCTCTCTGTTATGCTTTGTGCTCAAGCCGATCGATCCGGTGACTGGGGAAGCCCTGGAACCGACAAATGCGCTTTACATCGCTTGCGAACATCCCCCGTACAACGATGCGAAGCTTTACGAGTAGATTACCGATCGCCCTTTTGTTTAGCAATTAAAGCTTTAGCTTGCTGCCACAGAGATTCTAACTCTTCTGGGGCATAATCTGACAAAGGTCGATCGCACGCAGCCTCTACCTTCGCAAACCGCTGCACGAAGCGATCGTTTGTTCCTTGCAAAGCAGCCGACGGATCTAAATCGTACCAGCGAGCTAATTGAATCAACACAAACATAATATCTCCCAATTCTGACTGCTGCGCTGCCTTATCCTCGTGTTTGAGAGCGTGTTCAAATTCTGCCATTTCTTCGTGAAATTTATCCCAAACGCCGTCTACACTGTCCCAATCAAAACTCACTTCCGCAGCTTTTTGAGAGATTTTCATCCCGGCGGTGATCGGCGGCAAAGTGCTGGCATAACGGCTCATTTTTGAGGCTAAAGTTGCCGGCTTTTCCGAAGTTGTGCCTTTTTCTGCTGCTTTGATTTTTTCCCAGTTTTCGTTGACTTCATCTACGCTGTTGAGTTCGACATCGCCAAAGACGTGGGGATGTCGCCTAATTAGTTTTTCTGTAATGCCTGCAGCGATTTCGGCGAAGGTAAACTGATTGGATTCGCTGGCAATTTGAGCTTGCAGAATTACCTGTAACAGTAAGTCGCCCAATTCTTCGACGATCGCATCTTTATCTCCTTTGCGAATCGCGTCGGCGGTTTCATAAGCTTCTTCGATTATGTGAGGAATTAGAGTTTGGGGAGTTTGGGCTAAATCCCAAGGACATCCGCCGTCGGGCGCTCGCAATTTAGCCACAACTTCTATAAGTTCTTTGAGTGCTGTGAGCGATCGACTTTCTGAATTAGACATCGGAATTTACCTTTTAGATTTGCTAGTGCGGCGGGGAGGTTGGCGTTTGCGCCTCTTAATTGTGGCAGGAGGCCGCAACCCGCTCAATCCTTTTTTTTTGAATCTTTTGTAAGCCGAGCCGCCCCAATCGCTGAGATAGTGGCTCATGGCGCCGAATTCTAAGCCGACGTACACAGCTAAAAATTCGAGGGGGTGTTGACAGAGCGATCGCCAACAACCTAAAACCACATCCTCCCAAGTCCACCCAGGGGGGCCAATTTTTTCGGCAATTACCAATCCCAGTATCCCAAAAACCGCGATCCAGGTAGTCAGGTAAAAGATTCGCAAAGCAGTGCCAATTAGAGGGCCGTGGGACAAAAAAGAGCGGTGGCGCAGGTTTTTTTGGTATGGGAGCCAAATCGCTTTGAACCATCCCCAGCGCTGATACTGGCAAGAGTAGATATCTAAGTCCGGGCCAAACATCAGCCCGCCGAATAAGAAGCTGCCGGAAACGAGCAAAGTCAGGTTGCTGCTCTGAGTCTGGCCAAAGGTGAGGGCTGCCACCAAGGGCAAACTCCACATGGTTATTTGATCGTGGGTGCGGCCAGAGGGCATTTAAAGTTTAGGATTTTTTTTACTTGATCTTTCTGAGTTACTGTGATATGATAAATCCCGGTGAGTGCAATTGGGTGATTAGCTCAGTGGTAGAGCGCCTGCTTTACACGCAGGATGCCGTAGGTTCAAATCCTACATTACCCATCCGATAACTCAATATCAACAGTTTCAGCCGTTTTTAGCCTTCAAGCCGAGAACGGCTTTAACTGTTGCTGTGGACGGTTGACTTTTGAAGTTGGTGACGACTAAATTTAACATTCTGTGGCGGATGTCTCAAAAGTTGGCACCCAATGCTAGAAAATTAATTTATTGATTTTCTTTTTTAGAACCGTGTATATGAAGCCTAAAATAACTAGCCCGATCGCCTGGAAGCAAGCTGAACTGCTCATGCAGCCAGCGATGATCCGAGTGCTCGACAATATTCGCAAACAATTAGAGGAGTCAGTCTGGACGGGCACTTATCAAGAAGTGCAGATTCCCATTCCCGGCTATCAACTACTTTTAGAGCTTCAAGGCGAGCAAAGATGTGTCGATATTTGGGAACTTTGCTATCAAGTCTGCTTTGTCAACTACCAGCCCGCCCACACTCAACTGCCAAGTCAGGAAGTCGTAATTGATACTAGCTTGATTGAGGAGGACACTGGCGATGTAGATTGGAATCGTCTTGATGCCAAAGCCAGTCAATTAATACAAGAAATATTCGCCAATTTGGGCAAATAGTCAGTTGTCAGTTGACAGGAAAGCAGTAGTTAACGGTCAACAGTCAACAGTCAACAGTCATCAGTCAACAGTCAACAGTCAACAGTCAACAAAATTTTATGCTGATTCAGGAATTGCACGACATTCAAGCAGCGGCCGGTGCTACTTTTGCAGAGTTAACAACCAAAGAAATTGTGCCAGTCAGTTTTGGTAACGACGCAGAAGCGATCGCAGCAACGAAACAAGGTGTGGCTTTGTACGATCGCACTCACTGGGGACGCCTTCAAATCTCAGACAGCGATCGCCTGCGCTTCTTGCACAATCAAAGTACCAATAACTTCAATATACTCAAACCCGGTCAAGGTTGCGACACCGTTTTCGTGACTTCCACCGCCCGGACGATCGACCTCGCCACCGCTTACGCTACAGAAGATGCCGTACTGCTGTTAGTTTCGCCCAACCGCCGCCGCCAACTACTGGAATTGCTCGATCGCTATATTTTCCCAATGGATCGCGTCGAGTTAACAGATTTAACCGATACAACTATTGCTTTCAGTTTCCTCGGCCCGGAAAGCACTCAACTATTAGAAAAAATCGGAGTTACCGAACTAGAAAATCAACCTTACGCTACTCACAAATTGATAAATTTTGCAGGTATGGAAGTCCGAGTTGCGGTTGGTAGCGGTTTAGCAACTCCCGGATACACGTTAATTGCGCCAGCCAGCGATGCAGCCAAGTTGTGGCATGAATTAGTCAAAGCTGGGGCCGTACCGATGGGCGATCGAGTTTGGGAACAACTGCGAATCACACAAGGACGCCCCGCCCCCGATTTTGAACTCACAGATGATTACAATCCCTTAGAAGCCCGTCTTTTACACACGATTACCTATGACAAAGGCTGCTACATCGGTCAAGAAACAATTGCCCGGTTGAACACCTACAAAGGAGTCAAACAGCAACTTTGGGGCGTGCAGTTGAGCGGTGCGGTGGAACCCGGAACAGCAGTCACAATCGGAGAGGAAAAAGTCGGCAAACTCACCAGTTTTACGGAAACTGAATCCGGCTTTTTTGGTCTTGCTTACATCCGCACAAAAGCGGGGGGCGAAGGACTGAAAGTGCAAGTCGGATCGGTGTCAGGGGAAGTAGTAAATGTACCTTTCTTGAGTTCGTAGTTGCGCTCGGTCGCCTGTTGACGCCGCAACGCCAAAAACTTTTTTGTTGAGGTTGATTTGGGAAGGGTGCTAACACCATAAATTAACACCAAGTCCTATCTTTAGATAGATTTGCAAACCAACAACAGCAATTACTGTTTATAACAGTCGTCACAGAAAAAACAGAGTTTTTCAATGAAAAAGTTTACATCGCGCTTAGTTACAACTTGCCTGCGAGTAGGAATAATCTTTGCTGTAGGAATAGCGCTAATTTTTAGCTCCGAATTGGAATTATCGGGCAACAAAATGCAAGCGATCGCTACACCTTTAACTGCTGAAGCTAAGTCTTACGAAGTTGCCCGTCCCGATCGGCAGCCAACAAGCGATACAGAGAAGGATGCAAGTGGTGTACTTGACAATATCCGAGAAAAGCTGAATCTCGACCAACCCATTGCCCCCAGTACCAAAAGATTTATAGAATCGGTAAAAGATAACGTGGGCGAAGCAGTTACGCCGGCACAAGAAGCAGTAGAAAAAGCTACAGAGGGAGGTAGCAGCGATCGAGCCAACTAATTCAATCGCATCCAGTTTTCAAATATCATATTCTTAGTCCCTCTCTGCTGGGACGAAAGTTTGTTTAGTAGCGATTTCCAGCTCCGAATCATGGAAGGGATAACGAACCCGGATTTGATTGTTCACATCGGCACTTCAGGTTGGAGTTACGACCATTGGGAAGGTGTGCTTTATCCCCACCAGCTACCGCCTCGCTCTAGGCTCGATTGCTATATCCAGCACTATCAAACCGTCGAAGTTAATAGCACCTACTACCGCTGGCCACCAAACACTACCTTCGCTAACTGGCGAGAGCGTCTCCCCCAAGGATTTCTGATGACCGTAAAAGCGCCCCGTGGTCTAACCCACTCCAAGCGTCTTTACTCCCCAGAAAAGTGGTTGGAACGGATGAGTGAGGGACTTCAATGCTTGGGCGATCGATTGGGTATTCTGCTCGTCCAGCTCCCTCCCCAGTTCGGCTGCGATTTGCCTCGCCTAGCCTACTTTCTAGAACAGGTGCCCCCCTGGATCAAAGTAGCTGTCGAATTCCGACATCCAAGCTGGCACACAGAAGAGGTATTTTCGCTGCTGGAACGCTCTGGAGCGGCTTACTGTGTGATGAGCGGCGCCCACCTTCCATGTATCCTGCGCGCAACGGGCTCCTTCGTCTATGTGCGCCTCCACGGCCCCGACGCCAACAATCTCTACGGCGGCTCCTACTCGGATGATGATTTGCATTGGTGGGCCGATCGCATCCACGAGTGGGAAAGTCAGGGGCGGAGCGTGTTCGTTTACTTCAACAATGACGGAGAGGGAAATGCAGTTCGCAACGCTTCAAAGCTAAAAACTTTTGTGGAGAACGGTACTTCCTGACAAGCGAAGATTGAGACCGTTCGCATTCTTTTGGGCGCATTCAAAAACGTTCCGCAGTCGGATTTAATCGCACCTTTGGCATTTCCAGAGTGTCAGGTGTCTGTGGAGGATTTGCTCAGGAGGAGTGCACAGCCCAGTTGTGAGTGAGGAAATTTTAAAAATTTATTGACAGACTGAAACAAACTTGCAATGCTGTATCAGCCATCCGCTACAGACAGGACTTTTCAAGGCAAGCGTTGTTTTTTGGACGCTTGCTACACAAACGCCCAACTCTAACTTAACTGCTTGTAGCCAAGTATACGCTTGATTGTGGTTATAAGTCCCTCTAAAGAATTATGTGTAGATTCTCCTGAAGACAGATGATAGCAGCGACCAAGATAAATAATATACAAAGTGTACAGAGCTATTAGGTAATCTAAGGGCATAATTTAAAAGCAGTCTAGCGCCTTATAGGAAAGACATTCGACTTACGCACTTGCCCAAGCTAAACAAAGTGGCAGTAGGTGGCGTATTCTTGTGCCTTACTTCAGGTTAATGACTACTTGATATTTGATACTTAATTAATTAAGTTTACCTGATTTCTTCTTTCTCTGTTCTGCCTGTAAGACCCTAATTACTCTGTTGTTATAAGTACCTCTAAAGAATCGTTTGTAGATTCTCCTGAAGACGGAGGATAACAGCGACCAAGGTAAATAACATACAAAGAGTACAGAGTTATTAAGAAATCTAAAGGCATAATTTAAAAGCAGTCTATTTGCGCCTTATAGGAAAGACATTCGACTTACGCACTGGCCCAAGCCAAACAAAGTGGCAGTAGGTGGCGTACTCTTGTGCCTTACTTCAGGTTAATGACTACTTGATATTTGATACTTAATTAATTAAGTTTACCTGATTTCTTCTTTCTCTGTTCTACCTGTCAGACCCTAATTACCCTGTGGCTAAACGTTTCCTTGTAGATGCCACAGAGTATGCCTAAGATTTTCGCACTTTAAGATATTTGTTCTGCAGGTAGGTCATGGGCTATACCCAGACAGACCTATTCTTTTTTACTTGATTATCCACTTATCTAAGAACTATCATGGTTAACTTACTCAGACCGCCCAGTGTTTCTTCAAGTTCTCGCTTCGGTACTGTAACTGGTTTGTGGAGAGAACAGTCTCTTTACGACAGGAGGGCGCTTAAGACTGGTATCGTTCATTTCGGGCCTGGTCGTTTTTTTAGGGGCCACCTCGCCTACATAATACATAACTATCTGGCACAGAAAAATTCCCAAGAGCAGAGATGGGGGATTTGTGGGGTTAGCCTCAAGAGTCAACAGACCATTACTAGGTTGAAACCGCAGAGATTCCTTTACACTTTGACCAAACACTCTAGTTGCGCTCAAAAGCGTGAGGAAGCGGAAGTTATCGGTTCTGTCAGGGAAATTGTCGATGGTAGAGAGAAGTGCTACTATGTGCTCGAAAAGATGGCGTCTTCTTCTGTGCATCTTGTGACTCTGACAATTACTCAAGGAGGCTACCATCTAGACAAGAATTTTAATCTCGACACAGCGAATGAAGACATCGCGCACGATTTGCAAAATCCTTCCACTCCAACAACTGCAATTGGCTTTATAGTAGAGGCGCTACGCCGACGACGCGATCGCAACATGACCCTCTTCACCACCCTTTCTTGCGACAACCTGCCAAGAAACGGGGAGATCCTGCGAAAAGCAGTGCTAGCTTACGCTGACTCGATCGATCCTCAACTTGCAGAATACATCAGGGATAACGCCACATTTCCTAATACGGTTGTAGACAGGATTGTGCCTCAAGAGCAAGAATCCGACTATAACTACCCCAACCGACTGTTGCAAGTTCGAGATCGCGCACCCATTGTAACCGAACCATTTTGGCAGTTTGTCGTGGAAGACAAATTCACAGGCGATCGACCCAAGTGGGAAGATGCGGGGGTCATTATGACTAGCGACATCACTCCCTTCCTGTATATGAAGTCGAGATTCTTGAATGCAGTACACTCCTTCATAGCCTGTTTAGCTGTAAGAGCAGGTATAGAGTATATGCACGAGGCGATAACGCTACCGGAATTCAACTTGTTTACTCGGCTTCTCATGGACGATATAGCGGCAGCAACACCAGTGCCTCGCGAGATGTGTGAACAATATATGGAGGAGGTGTTACGAAGACTGAGTAACGAAGATCTTCCCGATACTACTGAGAGAATCTCTTCAGAAACAGCAAGGAAAGTAGGCAAGTATATATTTCCCATACTTCAGGATGCTTATAGCCGAAAAGTCAGCATGAAGCGGATTATACTTCCCGTTGCCGCGTGGCTGCTTGCAGTTAGAGAGGGGGTGAGCGAGTCTGGTCAGTCCTATCATCCCAAGGATACCGTAAGCGCAATTACAGCGATTCAAGAAGGCGCAGTGATTAGCGGGATTTTGGGATTGGAGAATTGCGAACATACACAGGTCGTAGATAATGAATGCCACCAAGCTTTGCGAGATCTCCAGACGCAAGGACTATTGACTACGCTTAAAAATTACAGTGAGGGAGGTCTTTTGAATGAAAGCGCTTCAGCATGATTTGGTGGTGCTTTTCGATCATGACGGAACTGTCGTTGATAGTGAAACCATAGCACTTAAGAGCGCATGGAGGCTGACAAATGAAGTGGCTCGTGAGTTCCCTGGCGCTCAACACTATGAGCTTGAGGACTTTGTTAAAAGCTTCGCCGGGAAACCCTACAGGGAAATACTCAAAAAGCTTTACCCAGACTCATTAACCAGTCTTAATGAACACGATATTGACAGGCTAGTGGCTGAAGAAGAAAAGAGAGCGATTGAACGGCTTACTGTACAGGCAAAAGCAACTTCAGGAACGCCCCAAGTGCTGTCTTACCTGCGCGACGACGGATTTGAATATGCACTTGTAAGTAACAGCAGCTTACAGCGGCTGAGTGCTTGCCTTACTTCTGCTGCCCTGAGCGACTATTTCCCCAGCGAGCAGGTATTTAGCGCTCACGACTCTCTCCCCGTTCCGCGTCCCAAGCCACTTCCTGACATCTACCTACATGCAGTCAAGTGTCTGGACGCAGAAGTTTCCGATTGCGTGGCAATTGAAGATTCTATCAGTGGTGTAAGGTCTGCCGTTGCCGCTGGAATTGGGCAGATTATCGGTTATGTAGGGGGGACTCATATAAGCGAGGATGAACGAAAAAGCCGTGCAGATGCTCTTGAGTCGGCTGGTGCCCACCAAGTTATCGAGCGGATGCACGATCTTATCGGTCTGTTATCAACAACCCCAGTGTAAGGACACGGGGCATCGCGGGATCGCTTGATGCCCTTAGTTAGGATGGTGAAAGATGGCGTTGCTGAATATCAAGAATTCTGGGCCATCGAACGCTTTACCTTATAAATCCACCCTTGACTCAGACTCAACACCTGCGAATAAGACAAGTCCGTATCTAACACCAAATCAAACACAAACGGCTTAACTAAACGGGGAAACCATCGATGAAATAGCCTTCCTATCGTCAACCGCAAGAAAAACTCAACCACCAACAACTTCGTGCGAGGAAACGAATAATTTGATAACTCTTGCAAGGCATGGGCATCCGGGACTCGCTGCTCTGAAAATAAAGGCAAAACCTTCCCCCAATCATCCCCATACTGCTCTAACAATTGTCCCAAAATCAGTACATCCTCTAACGAAGAATTACACCCCTGGCCAATCGAGGGAGACACCGCATGAGCAGCATCGCCAATCAGCAACACACTATCGCCCTCATGAAAGCGATCGCAACGTACCGTTAACACCCTCGCCACTGGACGCTTCAGCAACGCCTCCGCTTCTTCCCACGACATCAACTGACCAAACAGCGGGAAATTTTCCTCAAAAAATGCCTTGACTTCTTCTTTCGTGGATAATCCTTCTAGGGGATTAGTCTGTGCCTCAAAAATAATCACGCCATTCAACTGGTCTCCTGGCTGGGGTACCATTAACATCCGGGTTTTATTATTCAAATTCCAGGCATGGACTTTATTCGGTTCTAACTCCACTCCTGCAGTCGGATTGAGCCGACTTAAAAACACAGATTTATAGGCATCCGGAACATAGCTTTGGGAACACGGCAAGCCTGCATTCTCGACTAAATACTCTCGAATTTGCGATCGCGCCCCATCGGCACCCACCAGTAGATCGTAGTGAACGGTAAAGCTATCTCCTTCTGAAGGTTTCAACATCAAGGTTTTGGCCGTTGCATCCACAGCCGTACATTCACAGTTGAAATGTACTTTAACCTGATTCGGACTAGAGGTTTCGGTTAATTGCTTCAACAGAATCGTCACGAGGCAATTGCGATCGATTGTGAGCACCGGATTTTCGCGAGGAACCGGCCGGGATTTGCCCTTTTTCCGATAAATAATCGTCCCGTGACAGAACACACTTTGAGCGGCGATCGCCTCCTCTAACCCAACAATGGCTCGAATGGCTTTTCTGCCCCGTTCCTGAAGCGAGAGCGGAAATGTGCGGTTTCCAGAAACATCAGTCAACCGAGGATCGGGACGACGTTCATAGATATGAATATGGTAGTTGCCCCGACGCAATAAATAATGTGCCAGTAGCAGTCCAGCCGGGCCCGCTCCAATAATCACAACGTTTTGAACCATAGGGGTTTACCGAATACTATGAGTTGATGTACCGAACTTTATTATGCTTGCCGGCAGAGCCGCGACTTCTGAATAAAATTGATTCAGGGCAATCAGGGTTTCAACAAAGAAGTGGGGGATCTGGGTTGTCTTTTCATGTCCCATCGGCAACCTCTGAAAAGTTAGACATTCTCAAGAATAGCTTGGGCGACAGCTTCATCGGCGATCAGTCTTGCGATCGACTTCCCATGCAGAGCCGCCAAAATTGACTCCACCTTTTTCACGCATCCTGCAATACTGATAATAAGCCGTCCTCACAAGGCCATAAATTAAGATGAACAGCAATACCACCACAGGCTCAACAATCAAGCTGAATCAAGCATCCCTGTCTCGTTTACCTGGAAACGTGCGCGTACCCAATTACGATCGCCATCAAGTTACTAATGGAATTGTGCATATTGGGGTTGGTGGATTTCATCGATCGCACCAAGCGCTTTATCTCGATGATTATTTCCATCAGAATCCTGGTAGTGATTGGGGAATCTGTGGTGTTGGATTGCTGGACTATGACTACGACAGGCGGATGCGGGATGCGCTTCAATCCCAAGATTGTTTGTATACTTTAGTTGAGCGATCGCTAGAAGGAGATCGCGCTAGAGTCATCGGTTCAATCACTCAATACCTTTTTGCACCAGACAATCGTCAAGCAGTTATTGAAGCATTAGCAGCCCCCGAATGCCGAATCGTTACTCTAACGATCACTGAAAGCGGCTACTACTACATTGAAGGAAGTGGCAATTTCGATGTAAACCACCCGACGATGCAGCACGATTTGCAACATCCTGACAAACCACTTGGGACATACGGTTTTTTGACAGCCGCGCTCGAAAAGCGGCGTAAACAGGGGTTGGCACCCTTTACAGTCTTGTCCTGCGACAATATCCAGGGCAACGGCAACATGGTGCGGAAAATGCTAACGACATTTGCCCAAATGCGCGATCCAGACTTAGGAAGTTGGATTGCTGAACACGTTGCGTTTCCCAACTGCATGGTCGATCGCATTACTCCGCTGACAACCCCAGCAGATATCAAAATGGTGGCTCAACAGTTTGGTATTGATGATGCGTTTCCATGCGTCGCGGAGCCTTTCCTCCAGTGGGTAATCGAAGATACCTTTTGTGCAGGCAGACCCGATTGGGAATCCGTTGGCGTACAGATGACTAAGGATGTTCATCCCTATGAAATGATGAAAATTCGGCTGCTCAATGCCAGCCATATGCTGATTGGCTATCTCGGCTCTCTGGCAGGTTATAACTACGTTTATGAAGTCATGGCTGATCCCTTGTTTCAGCAAGCAGTTGCTAACCTGATGGACGAGGTGACACCAACGCTCCAACCCGTTCCTGGGATCGATTTAGACGATTATAAAAAAACTTTAATTGAACGGTTTTCCAATCCCAAAATTCGCGATCAGCTTCCACGCCTTTGCCTGAATGGGTCGGCCAAAATTCCTAAGTTTGTTTTGGGATCGATCCGCGATAAATTACAACTTGGAGGTGCGATCGATTACCTAAGTTTGACGATTGCTGCTTGGTGTCGATACATCAATAGTCATGATGAACAAGGGCAACCTATTCCCATTGATGACCCATTAGCAGACATCCTTACTCAACGCGCCAGTTTGAGTGAATTAGATCCCAGACCATTACTGGGCCTATCTGAAATTTTTGGAGATTTAGTACAGTCACCACGTTTCGTCGAGACTGTTGCTGACCAGTTGCGTAGTTTGCATGAGTTCGGTGCTAAAGGAACGCTAGCCCGATTGTCGTAGGCACCCTCCGCATCCGTGAGGAAACCTATTTGACACTGCCACGGCTGCACTACGTTAAAGCCGTGGGGTTCTCCCGTCTAGCCCAGCTCTATGTCTACGAGTGCAAAGGGAAATTCAGCAGCCAGTACAGCGCAGTATTTATTGAGGTCATACTTTCGTATCTTCCCTCTGGCAAAAGCATCTATCTTAAGGCGGATTCTCCTCAGTGAGTAACTCAGGTTCAATGGAGAAGACCGTGTATGCCTACGGATGAATCTTCATGAAGCGCGACGCCAGAGGCAAGTTTGTTAGCAATTGGAACTTGGAGACGAAACAACGAGTGAGCGTATCTCTGACTAATACAGCATGGCGATCGCTCGATAAAGAGGCTCACAGGCGAGGAATTTCTCGCTCTGAACTCATTGAACGCTTTGCCCGCACTCTTGAAGGCGAACCGTTGTTCTCTGCCCAAGAAACTGAGAGCAAGGTAGCAACGATTCTTGAAAGCATTACGGATGCTTTTGTCGCCTTTGATCGCGACTGGCGCTACACCTACGTGAATCGGGCGGCGGCTAAAATCCTGCATAAAACGCCAGAACAGCTACTAGGAAAACACGTTTGGAATGAGGTTTTTCCTGAGCTGGTCGGTGCAATTCCCTATCAAGCACTCCATCGGGCAGTGACGGAACAAGTTCCTGTTTCCTGGGAAGAATTTGGGGAATCAGTTCAGCGTTGGATAGAGGCCAATGCTTATCCCTCGACGGCAGGGGTAGCGGTCTATTTTCGGGATGTAAGCGATCGCAAGCAAGCGGAAGCAGAACGAGAACGGTTGTTGCACGAGCTGGAAATTGAACGCACCCGCTTTGAAGCCGTTTTACAACAAATGCCTGCTGGAGTAATGATTGCCGATGCGGCATCCGGTAAGTTAGTTCTGGCGAACGAACAAACCAAGCAAATTGTTGGGTATCGGTATGAACAATTGCTTGAGCTTGAGGAATATGTACCCATTGCTCGCTTTGAATGCTTTCGCTCAGATGGTCAGATATATGCGCCTAATGAGTATCCACTGGCGCGATCGCTAAAAACAGGAGAGGTTGTTACCAACGAAGAGATGGAAGTTCATCGAGATGATGGTAAGCGCATTTTCATTAACATCAACTCAGCACCAATTTTAGATAACCAGGGGCAGATTGTTGCAGCCGTTGTTGTCTTCCAAGACGTGACGGATTACAAACAGGTTGAACAGGCATTACGAGAGAGCGAAGAACGCCTGCGATTGGCATTGACGGCGGCTCAGATGGTTGTCTGGGATATGGATTTGCAGAGCAATCAGGTGGTGTGTTCTGCCAAGGCTCTAGATGTTTGGGGTCTTCACGAAGGTACGGGAGAAGACTTTTTTGCACTCATTCATCCAGACGATCAACAACGGGTGATTCAAGCAGTCCAAGGGGCAATTGCTGAAGAACAGCCCTACAGGCAGGAGTACCGAGTGATCGATCCACACGGCATTACGCACTGGCTCAACAGCCAGGGACAAGTTTATCTCGATGCGACTGCGCGAAGAGTTCGCATGATTGGCGTTTCCGTTGATATTACAGAGCGCAAACAGATAGAAGCAGAACGCGATCGCCTTTTAAAACGAGAACAAACTGCCCGACTCGAAGCAGAAAGCGAACGCAAGCGGTTGTATGAAATCCTGATGCAGTTCCCTGCCATGATTGGCATTGTTAAAGGTTCCGATCTGGTGTATGAATTTGCCAATCCAAGCTATCTGCAAGGGACTGGGCGCACTCCAGACATGATCGGGAAATCAATGCGGGAGGTTTTCCCAGAGCTAGAGCGGCAAATTTACTTTGATGCCCTTGAGCGCGTTTACCGGACGGGAGAAACATTTATTCGGAATGAATCGCCTGCTTACTGGGATCGCAATGGTGATGGTGTGTTGGAAGAGGGATTTTTCAACTGTATCTTTCCGGCTTGGCGGGATGCTGAGGGAACCATTCAGGGCGTCTTGATTTATAACATTGAAGTGACAGCCCAGGTGCGGGCAAGGCAACAGATTGAGGAATTACTGGCAGAACTTCAGCACAAGGAGAGACAGCAGCAATTTCTGATCGAATTGAATGATGCGATTCGTGCCATTCAAGACCCCAAGGAAATTATGTGGCAAGTGGTTTGTTCCACAGGGCAACACTTCCAAGTTACTCGCTGTACATACGGTGAAATTGATTCTATTCAGGAAGATGTCATTGTCGATCGCGACTATTGCAATGGTGTAATCAGCATCGTCGGTAGCCATCACATGAATTCCTTTGGCCCTGAACTCATTGCTGAATTAAAGCAGGGCAAAACTATTGTCATAGATGATGTCGATCGCGATCCTCGGACTGCCGGAGTTGGGGCGGCTGCCTTTGACGCAATTCAAACCAAATCTCTCCTGTGTGTTCCCTTAGTGAAAGAAGGGCGATTTGTTGCATTGTTGGTGTTGCACCATGTCTGTGTCCGGTGCTGGACGGAGGAAGATGTGGTGCTAATGGAGCGAATTGCTCAAAAAACCTGGCTAGCCGTGGAGCGATCGCGCTCAGAAGAGCAATTGCGAGAAAGTGAAGCTCATCTGCAACTCGCTCTGAAGGTTGGACGTATGGGAACGTGGGATTGGGACATGCAGACCGAGGCATTGCTTTGGTCAGAAGGACACTTCACGATACTAGGGCTAAAACCGAATGAGTGCGAACCGGGCTATAAGGTTTGGGCAAGTCGGGTTCATCCCGATGACCTAGCAGAAGCTGAGGCGAAATTTCAGCAAGCCATAGCTGAAAAGAAAGAGTATCACCATGAATATCGCCTACGTTGGTCAGATGGCTCGGTTCACTGGGTGGAAGCGAGAGGAAAGTTTACTTATGATGTTCAGGGAAAGCCCAAGCACTCGATCGGAGTTGTCATTGATATCACAGAGCGCAAGCAAGCAGAAGAGGCGTTGCGTCAAGCCCTACAAAAGCTCAACTTTCATGTTGAAAACTCTCCAATGGCAGTCGTTGAATGGGATCGAGACTTTCGAGTCATTCGGTGGTCTGCTGGTGCAGAGCGCATTTTGGGCTGGAAAGCCGAAGAAATAATCGGCAAATCTTTAACAGAGATACCTTTTGTCTTTGAGGAAGACCTCGAACCGGTGACTGAAGTCTGCCAACGGCTGACCTATGGTGAAGAACCTCATATTTGTTCCTACAACCGCAACTATACGAAAGATGGCAACATTGTGCATTGCCAGTGGTATAACTCCAGTCTCAGGGACGAATCGGGACGGATGATTTCGGTGTTATCGCTGGTACTGGATGTGACGGAGCGCAAGCAAGCAGAACAAGAACGAGAACAACTGTTAGAACGCGAGCGCCTTGCCCGTTCTCAGGCAGAAGCCGCACAGCACCAACTGGCAACTATTTTTGACACGTCTCCGGTTGGACTTGCCCTGTTAGATGAAAAGCAGCGATTTATTGCCATCAACGAAGCCTTAGCAGAAATTAATGGATTAACCCGAGAACAACACTTAGGACATTCCATTCCAGAACTTTTTGGTCAATTCGATCCCCAAGTAGTTGAAGTCTTTCATCAGATCTACACCACAGGGAATCCCTTCATTTCACCAAACTTTGCGGTGAATGTTCCCGGACGCAGCGATCGCCATCCCGGTTACTACAACGTTTACTATCTTCCGACTGTTAACTCAAATGGTCAGGTTGAAGGGGTTTTAGTTTATGTAGTCGATGTGACTGAACGCGTCAGGTTAGAGCTTGCCCAACGCTTTCTGTCTGAGGCAAGTGCGGTGCTTGCATCCTCACTCGATTATCAAACGACTCTAGAGCGAGTCGCGCAGCTTACAGTGCCGAAATTAGCGGACTGGTGTACGGTTCACATGATAGAAGAGGATGGTGCGATCGAGCAGATTGCGGTTGCTCACATTAACCCTGCCAAACTGGAATGGGCACATCAGATTAGAGATAAGTATCCTATGAACCCGGATGACCCTCGCGGTGCTGCATACACATTGCGAACTGGACAACCTGATTTAGTGCCGGAGATTCCCGATGAACTGTTGGTACAGGCAGCGCGTGATTCAGAGCATTTAGAGATTCTGCGGCAGGTTGGATTCAGATCCGTAATGACGGTGCCACTACGAACTCAGGCACGAATTCTAGGGGCCATTTCCTTTATCTCAGCCGAATCTGGACGACGGTATACCTCAGCAGATTTGCAACTAGCAGAGGAACTGGCTCGTCGTGCTTCTTTGGCGATCGACAATGCTCAGTTATATCGGCAGGCTCAACGCGATCGCGCCAAAGCAGAAGCCGCTAACCGCATTAAAGACGAATTCTTGGCGGTGTTGTCCCACGAGTTGCGATCGCCCCTCAATCCGATTCTGGGCTGGACAAAATTGCTACGAACTGGGCGATTAGATGGCACAAAAACGCAGCAAGCCCTGGAAACGATCGAACGTAACGCCAAGCTGCAAGCCCAATTAATTGAGGACTTGTTGGATGTCTCGCGCATTCTGCAAGGAAAAATGACGTTAAACGTCGCTCCTGTGAATCTAGCGGCAATGATTGAGGCTGCACGGGAAACGGTACGACTGGCAGCCGAAGCCAAACACATTCAAATCCAGACCACATTTAATCCTATTTCAGGAACGGTTTCAGGCGATACCAATCGCCTCCAACAAGTAGTCTGGAACCTCCTCTCCAATGCTGTGAAGTTCACCCCAACCGGAGGACGAATCGAGGTGCAACTAGAGCAGGTTGGTATGTATGCTCAGATTCAAGTTAAAGATACGGGAAAAGGCATCACACCAGACTTCTTACCTCATGTGTTTGACTATTTCCGTCAAGAAGATGGCACCATAACCCGACAATTCGGCGGCTTGGGATTGGGACTAGCGATCGTCCGTCATTTTACCGAACTGCACGGAGGAACCGTTCAAGCAGACAGCTTAGGACAGAACTTAGGGGCTACATTTACCATCCGGCTACCGTTAAACATCGTAGAGCCGGAACCCTCTTCTGATGACAGGCACCCAGAAAGTGCGGCAGACTTAGCAGGTATTCAAATCTTGGTTGTGGACGACGATGCAGATATGCGGGAGTTGGCAGCATTCACCCTAATGCAATCTGGCGCACAAGTTGCCACAGCCGCTTCGGCTGCACAGGTCTTGACCCTCCTGAATCAATCTGTCCCCGATCTGCTGTTATGTGACATTGGGATGCCCCAGATGGATGGTTATGCCCTGATTCGGCACATTAGAAAGTGGTCACCTGAACAGGGAGGCACGATTCCAGCGATCGCACTTACTGCCTATGCTGGAGAGATCAATCAGCAGCAAGCCCTAGCTGCCGGATTTCAGATGCATATCTCCAAGCCTGTTGAACCTGATGAATTGGTAAAAGCGATCGCGCGTTTGCTGAGATCGGCCAGTTAAATACAGCTAACCATGTTCTCGATCTCTTGAACCAGTGTTTCTGGGGCTACAGGTTTGGTGATGTGCCGTTGAAAACCTGCGGCAAGTGCCTGTTGCTGATTCATCTCTCCAGCATAGGCAGTTAGTGCGATCGCAGGAATATTATTTTCTTGTTCTGATTCCAGCGATCGCACCTGACGCATGAACATATAGCCGTCCATCTCCGGCATCCCGATGTCACTGATTAGAATATCTTGCTTTGATTGGCTCAGTATTTGTAATGCAGCGCTTGCAGACGCTGCTGCCGTCACTTCTGCACCTGCTTGTTCCAAGACAAAAGCGAGAAAATCACGCGAGTCTGCGTCATCATCGACAATCAAAACCCGGATGTTTGCAAGGGGTAAAGTGTCAGAAACAGTTGTGCGAGAGTTAGTCGTAGCTGTTTCATTGTTCGGCGTGGCACTTTCCCTTCTCAACGGCAGTCTGACGGTAAAAATCGCCCCTTGTCCCTCTCCCGGACTGTCTACTGCAACAGTTCCTCCGTGCAACTCGACGAGCTGACGCACGATCGCCAACCCTAACCCTAATCCCCCAAACTTGCGGGTTGTAGTGCTATCCGCTTGTCGGAAATACTCAAACACATGGGGCAAAAAGTCTGGAGAAATTCCCTTGCCGGTGTCACTCACCTGAATTTGTGCCTCAGACCCGATTTGCTCTAATGTGATTTCTATCTGTCCCCCAATTGGGGTGAACTTAACCGCGTTGGATAGCAGATTCCACACCACTTGTTGTAAGCGGGTTGAATCACCGGAAACTTGGCCGATACCCGGTTCAAATCGCATCTGAATTTCAATTGACTTTGCCTCTGCTGCCAGACGGACTGTTTCCATTGCCGCTTTAATGATGGATGGCAAATTAACGGGACAGACATTGAGGCTCAACTTTCCTTGAAGAATTCGAGAGACATCGAGCAAATCTTCTATCAGTTGCGTTTGCAATTTAGCGTTGCGCTCGATCGTTGCTAGGGCACGATCTGTGGCTTTTTCATCCAGCTTGCGCTCGCGAAGGAGCCTTGTCCAGCCCAGAATCGGATTGAGGGGCGATCGCAACTCATGGGACAACACGGCTAAAAACTCATCCTTAATCCGGTTCGCTGACTCTGCCTGTGTGCGGGCAAGCTGTTGGGCTTCATACAGCCGAGTGTTTTCAACAGCCACCGATGCCATTTGTGCTAGTTGCACCAGAATCGCTTCGTCTTCTTCTGTAAACTCACCTTCGTACTTATCGGATAGCTGGATTAACCCAATGTTACGCCCGTCTCGCCCCACGAGAGGAGCAACCAACCAGCCGCGCATGGGGGGATGCCTGTCTGCTGCCTCGCCAAACCCTTTCCACTTGGGGTGAGCTTCCAGTTCTACCTGGGTCATTCGCATGGATCGGTTGAAATGACAGACACAGGCATAGATTCCAGATCCATCCGGCTGGTCGTTATAGTCTTGCCACTGGGCATACTTGTCGGACAAGTAAACAGCATTAATTGCCTGTGCCCAGTTTTGATCGATTGACAGGCTTGTGACCGACTGGTGAGTGCCAATGATTTGATATGCCTGCTCGGTAATCACTTGCAGCACTTGTTCAACAGAAAGGGTTGCGTTGATTGCTAAGGCTGCCTGCGTCAATCCATGCAGTTGGCGGCTGTACTGCTGCTCTTTGATCAGCGTTTGTATTCGCATCTCCTCGGCCTGCTGCCGCTCCAGTTCAGTGGCAACCCGTATGGCAAAAATTGTCAGCAGGGATTCTGCAAGCTGAACATTTTCCAACGGCTTGCCGTCCATCACGCCCAGCAACCCTAATGGTTTGCCTGCCGAGTCAAAGAACGGAATTGCCACATAGCTTTCCACGTTCAAGGGTTCTAGAAGGGGAGCTTTGGGAAATAACGCTTGCACACCACGGGGGTAGCAACACATTTTTTGTTGTCGAATGACTTCTCGGCAAGGTGTGTCCTGCAACAGATATTCAAAGTTGTCGATAATTTGACCTTGGGCACAAGCCGCGATTGTTGTAATCGCTTCATTGTCGTCTCCAGTGAGCAAACCAATATAGGTATAATCGCTTCCCAGTGCCTTTGTGAAGTGTTGTACCAGAGCCGGAAAAAATGCCTCACCCGTCACCGTAGAAACGCCCTGCGTCACCTCTAGTAGAGCCGCATCCAGTTGAGCAATTTTATGCGCTGCTAGCCGTAGCTCTAATTCGTCCACAACCACTGCCGCCAAATCTGCCAAAGTCGCTTTTTGCTCATCAGTTAAGGCATTACGCGGTTTCATATCTAACAAACAAAGCGTGCCGAGGTTAAAGCCATCTTGGGTGAGCAACGGTGCACCCGCATAAAACCGCAGACCTGGTTCATTTTGTACGAATGGATTACAGGTGAGGCGCTTGTCTTGCCTGGTGTCGGGAATGACTAGAACATCGTCATATAACAGCGCCAAGCTGCAAATTGTAGCTTCTCGCTCCACTTCCCGTAGCTCAAAGCCGTAGCAGGACTTGAACCAAGCTCTCGATTTGTCCACCAGAGAGACTAGGGCGATTGGCATATCAAACAGACGAGCCGCCAGTGACGTAATGCGATCGAATGCCGCTTCAGTTGGAGTATCAAGAATCTTGTATCGCCGCAGTGCCTCTAATCGTTCCACCTCATTTGCAGGCAAAGGGGCGGTTATTGCAATGGATGTAGGCGAAGTTTCAGTCATTGGTTTTGAGTCAACGGGCGAGTAGAGAACTGGAAATGTAAGGGGAATGAGGTTGCGTTATTCTGAGATGCCTGACCAAGGCAGCGTTAGCAGCGCTTAACGAAGTTATCGCCTGAATCAGGTCTTCTGCCCCTACAGGTTTAGAAATATGCTGTTGAAAGCCTGCGGCGAAAGCAATGGCGACCGCACAGGCATCAATCAGGGTTTGTAACGTCTGATTGCTTAAGCGCGCTCGCCTCTTGAAGCACGAGAGTTCGAGGAGGAATTAGACAAATTCAGGAAGATATAACATTTGCTATATCTAATTGTCTGTCATTAGGGGGATATATTTATCTACCTTGCAGGAGAAGTGGGTTCACAATGCCGGGGGTGTTTCTAAGCTGATGTGCATCTAAAGAGTTAAGCTTCAGCTACCTTAGTACCAAGATTTCAGGTTAATTATCAAACATATGTTTTGACTATAGTAGTGTGGGAGGATGTCACTTCTTGAGGACGAGCCTAATGCTGCTTGGCATAGATTTAGGAACAGGCTCTGTTAAGGCATTGCTCCTAGCGACAGACGGAACGGCAATGGGTGAAGCATCAAGCTCCTATCCGGTTCATGCACCCCAACCTGGATGGGCTGAGTCGGAACCTGCGGATTGGTGGTTAGCTGTTGCCTCGGCTGTTAGGAAGGCAGTGGGAAATCACGCTGAAGAGGTACAGGCGATCGGACTTTCAGGACAAATGCACGGTGTTGTCCTAGCAGATGAGTCGGGTCAGCCTCTGCGCCCTGCTATCCTCTGGGCAGATACTCGCTCTAGTGCCACGCTTAACACTTATCATTCGCTCGATGCCGCTATTCTAGAGCGCTTGGGCAACCCGATTACGGCTGGAATGGCCGGCCCCACGTTGTTGTGGCTACGAGAACACGAGGCTACTGTGTACACCGAAGCGCGTTGGGCACTCCAGCCCAAAGATTGGCTGCGGTTACGGATGACTGGAGAAGTCGCAACCGAACCATCTGATGCTAGTGGTACTTTGCTTTACGATGTTGTGTCGGACAACTGGGCAGAGGATGCAGTCTCAGCGCTGAATCTACGTGGTGATTGGTTACCAAAAATTATCGCCTCTAGTGCGATCGCAGGTTATCTAACAACTGTTGCTTCAGAGCATCTTGGCTTAAGAGTTGGCTTACCCGTTATTGCTGGTGCGGCGGATACAGCAGCGGCGGCACTTGGTAACGGACTACTAGAGCCTGGTTTGGTTCAACTCACCATCGGCACAGGCGCTCAAATCATTACACCTCGATCGCAACCAATTATCGATCGTCATGGTCGTACACATCTCTATCGAGCCGCCGTACCTAACCAGTGGTACGCCCTTGCAGCAATGCAAAATGCCGGGTTAGCGCTTGAGTGGGTGCGAGGTATCCTCGGCTTGAGCTGGCAGGAAGTCTATACTAAAGCGTTTTCTGTTCCCCCAGGATGTGAAGGGTTGACCTTTTTGCCATACCTCACGGGTGAGCGAACTCCACACCTTGACCCTTATATACGCGGGGCATGGGTGGGGCTTGGACTGCATCACACACAGGCGCACCTGATGAGGGCAGCTTTAGAGGGAGTTGCTTTTGCCTTACGACAAGGTTTTGAGGCACTTGAAGCAACAGGTTTTAAAGCGACAGAACTGCGTTTAGCAGGCGGTGGAACAGCAGAAATGCCTTGGAAACAATTACTGACCGATGTATTGAGAATACCCCTCTATTCAACTACAGTTGCTGCGGCTTCTGGACGTGGTGCTGCTCTACTGGCGGGTATCGGAATTGGCGTATACGCAGATGCTAATGACACCATCAAACTGGCACCCACACCAATGCTTGCTGCCACTCCCCAATCAGTTGATCCAACCCTAGAAGAGGCTTGGTTTCGATATCAATCCCTTTATCCACGACTTAAAAAAATGTGATAGGAGTTATGCCTAAAGGAGGAGGTACTAGAACCTATCCACAAATTACTCTTAAGCTAAGACTGTTTAACATCAGTCAAATAAAATAACTAAGTTTACTACAAGAAGAGGTAGATATTACATGAATATATTAGCTGGAATTAAGCTACCAAAATCAGCCGAAAGCGCGGATGTATATATACGGTGTAATGAATCTGCATCTATAAACTACCAGGAAGATGACAAAAAAGTTGTTTTATCTCAGGGTGGTGTTGTCTCCTCAAATTCTTACTTTAATTCGTTTTACGAGAGATTTTATACTCAATATACAACTCTTAGCTCTATCTACTACTTGCTGAAACTTGAAGGCGATTTTAAAGTTTCTGTTTACCGAGAATTTGATGGACAAAAAAATAAAGAAATTATTTCTGAAGAAAGCTTTGAGAAATGTCAATTCTCTGATCCTGTAAAAATCTCACCAATAAATCTCCTTCAAGGCAAAAAAGCGGGCAGAATATATTTTGAAATAACTTGTTCTAGTGAACATGGTGAATTTAAAGGGGCATGGATAGCAACTGATCAAAGTAAAACTAGAGAAGCCTCCTTGGGGATTGTAATTTGCACCTTTAAAAAAGAGGACTTTATACAAAATACTTTAAATGCAATTTTTCAAGATGAATTACTAGAAACCAAGGACTTTAAAGTATTCGTGGTTGATAATGGTAGAACTTTAGATGAAGCTGATTTCGGAAAGGAAAAACTGAGGCTAGTTCCTAATATAAATGCTGGTGGAAGCGGGGGCTTTACCAGAGGGTTGGTCGAAGCTTTAGAGGAAAAAAAATATTCTCATTTTTTGCTCATGGATGATGATATAGAGTTAGAAAGTGAATGTATTTATAAATTATTTCCTTTGTATGAATACGCCAATTCTGATTTTGCTGTAGCGGGTGGACTGCTAAATTTAGAAAAAAAGCATATGTTGTATGAAGCAGGAGCATCGTACAACGCCTATTCTAAAAATAGAGGATTTGGGCCTGGGGCATTAATTGCTTTAAATTATAATATCGATTTACGAGATTCTAATTCTCTCAACAGGTTGCTCAAGGAAGAAGATGTAGACTATGGCGGATTTTGGTTTTTCTCTTTTTCTAAGGAACTTGTTGAACAAACTCAATTACCGCTGCCTTTATTTATCAAAATAGATGATGTAGAGTTTGGTTTAAGAATAAAAGAGTTGGGCAATAACATTGTAGCTTTTCCATCACTGGCGGTGTGGCATCAACCAGCTTCGGCCAAGAATGTAAATTGGGAAAATTATTATTATATCCGCAATGATTTAATAGCTTATTCCATCCATTATTCTCCAGAATATATGGATGCAGTTGAGCATTTGACAAAAGTAATACTTCAGGCTTTAGCAAAATTTGATTATAATCATGTAGAGATGGTTGTAAAATCTTTTGAAGACTATTTAAAAGGTCCAGATTTTATCAAAAACTGTGATCCAGAAACCTTTCACATGAGCATTGTAAAGCTTAGTAAAAGCTATAATAACCAAAATGAGGTAGATAAATTAGCTGGTACTAACCTTTTGACTAGGTGGTTTAAAGTTGCTGCTGAAGGTATTAATGAATGGTCATCCGTAAGTACACAATGGAAAAGTGCTTCAAAGGAAATGACATCTACTATATTTTGGCAGCAATACCTTGGGCTAAAGAACTAGAATTGAGAGCCTCTATGGGTTGATCGTTGACAGCTTCGACTGCCAGCAACTCAACGATTCACAACAAAAGCGCCTTGGGATTAATGGTGGTAGTTGACACTCCCCCGTCACAGGTAGCTTGACGGGGAATTCTTCCTTCACAGCTTGATGCCAAGTAAAAGCAGTGCCTTTACTTGGTCTTACTCTAGCTCCAGAAGCTACGGAGGTATGCCCTACGCCTCAAATTCGTAAACCTTGATCTCTAATGTTTTTAGCTGCATTGATGTTTCTATCAGGGTGAGGCCCGCATTAGGGAATTCCCACTTTCTGATATCCAATGAAAGCCAATTTACAGCAGATTGCAAGCTTAGAGACGGCAATAGCAGCATTTAGAAAACCTGTTTTTTAGATGTTGAGGATTAATTAAATAAGCGTGCGAAGTGTGACCCGGATTTAGTATCAAATAGAAGCAACTTGAGTTAAATGATGACATAATCTTCGCCCACAACAGCTTGACTGACCTGTGGTTCCGGCTCTACTGGGTCGCTGTAATGAGTGTCAATGTGTTTGATGAAACTTTCCCGATAAGCTTTGAGATGCGAGTTAAGTGCTTCGATATCCTGCTCTCCTGTCGCGAAACCCCTCTCTCTTCTGAAGTGACCGGATTCCTTAACAAAAGCCATGTCCACTTGCCACAAAGCCTGATCTGTGGGGCGATATGACAAATCAACAATATCGTAAGCTGCGAATCCTTGGGACTTCATAAAACTCATTACATCATACATCTGACCGAACAAAGTAACTTCTACAATTACATATTCAGTCTGCTGCAAAATCTCAGTTGCTCCTGCTAAAACATCTAATTCCTGTCCGTCTACATCAACTTTAATTAAATACGGGCCTGGCAAATTTCTTTCCTTGCATATTTCATCCAGAGTAATTGCTGGTATGTTTCTCAAATAAGGATTACTGCTGTCAGTAACGCGATTTTCAGAAAGTGAAGAATGCACCATACCGGGACTGACGTTGAGGGTGAAAACTCCCGATTCTTTGGTCGCTGCTGCAATAATGTATTCTGCACTTTTGAGCTTGCGGCAGATTTTGGCGAGATAAGGTTCATTTTCGGCGATCGGCTCAATTAGCAAATGTCGCGAATCTGGGAAAGTTTCGTAAAGGTTAAAAGTTCCCAAAGCTGCACCGACATCAATCACAGTTTTTGGTTCAAAACCTAACTGTTTAGCCAGCAGCAAGCTGCCTGACATCGAGTTCCTGAGAGTTCCTGTTTGTTGTTGGCTCACAATTTTTTCCAGATTTCAATGTGGATATAATTAATATTATGTCTTGCAGCAGAGTTATTGTATGTCCGAATAAAGAAACGAAGAAATCGCAAACCTCGGCGATTGCTTCCCTTCGGATCGCAATGACAGAAATAGGTTTCAACTGAGATGTTGCACCATTCTCAATAAGCTTTTTATGAACAGGCAAGATGCCTGTTCCACAATATATAGTACATTTTCTTGTGGAACAGGCCGGAAAGCCTGTTCTTGAGAATGGTGCAAGATGTGAGTTTCAATGCAAGCTGCTACTATTTAGCCGACTTCTGCGCCTTGTTTTCGGGTTCGACAGATTGCAAAGCTTCGTCGAGAATTGCCCGCGCTTCTTCGGCTTTACTTCTAGCTTCTCGATAGCGGACGTTAGCTTGAGCAAAGTTTTTGAGAACCTTGAAACCATCTTTCAAACGACCAATTTCCTCGGCCGTCACAGCCTCATCTGTAAACAAAATGTCGATCGCCGCCCGGATTTTGAGTGCTTCTTCGCGGGATTCCATCACTTTCAATTTGAGACTTGCCAAATTGCTCAAAATCTGCACGGCTTCAGTAATCGCGTCCTCGCCTTCAGACGCAGCATCTTCGATATCCTTAACTTCAACAAACTGCTTGGGCCCAAATCCCTCCACGAGTTCCGTAGGCAGCTTGCCCTCATCCATGAGATCCATCAGCCGATCCATCGCTTCTTCGCGGGCTTTGGCTGAATCTTTCCCCTTGACAGTTAAAATAATTTCGGGGCTTTGAGGAAGTGTATAGCGAACCATATTTTGACAGCCTGTGCGCGAAAACAATTGAATGATATTTTATCTTTATTCGATCGCCAGTTGCAGCTATCAATCCGCTCCATTACCAACCGCTTGCCAAAACTTGACACATATACACTCAAAAGGAACCCTCGACAATGAAAGATAAATTTCTTAACTTGCTCAACTTGTTTTTAGTAGCTGATGTGTTTTTCGTCTTTGCCATTTTTGGGTGGTTTGTGATCGCAGTAGCGGGTCGATCCACTGGCGTGAATCTCGGTTTTGATTTGTGGTACAGTCTCTGGCAGCCCGTATTTAATCCCGCCCTCGGAATTCTTATGGGCGGTGCTATTCTCAGCGGTATAATTAACCAAGTTTCTAAACGCCTCAATCCCAAGTAAAATTGATGTTTTGTTGGAGACGGTGATTGGCGATGCTACTTAGTTGGCGATCGAACTTGTGGAATGCGTCATAGATGACGCACTCAATTAGGTCGATTAAGCTTGAAAATACATAAGTAGTCAAAAACGAGTGAAACGCTCCCCAAAGGAGCGATATCTTATGAAAACAATCACAAAAGTTATGATAGCTTTACATTCTGTAACAGAGTAAAGTTTATTTTCGCCTACCTATTTACGTCGAAAATCAGAATTGGACGATCGGGATCTAAAAATATCAACTCATATTCGGAGTAACAAAAGTCGGGCATTAATTATGGGAGAACAAAAATGTATCGGTATCCTCACCAGCGGAGGTGACTGTGCAGGCTTAAACGCAGTTATTCGAGCCGTTGTCCACCGCGCAACGGGAACTTACAATTGGAAAGTGATGGGGATTCGTCAAGCCACCAACGGATTGATGAGTCGTCCCCCTCAAGCAATTCCGTTGGATATTGAGAAAGTAGACTCGTGGCTCACCATTGGCGGTACGATGCTAGGCACGACAAATAAGGGCGACCCTTTTGCTTTCCAGATGCCTGATGGGACTCTACGCGATCGTGCTGAGGACATTATCGAAGGCTATCATCAACTAGGTTTGGATGCCTTAATTGGCATTGGTGGCGACGGTAGTCTTGCCATTCTCAGGAAGATTGCTCAACAAGGTAATTTGAATTTAGTTGCTATTCCTAAAACTATTGATAATGATGTCGGAATTACCGAGCGTTCCATCGGTTTTGATACTGCTGTCAATATTGCCACTGAAGCACTCGATCGCTTGCATTTTACTGCGGCAAGTCACAGTCGCGTCATGATTGTTGAAGTCATGGGACGCGACGCTGGACATATTGCGATCAGTGCCGGAATTTCTGGGGGAGCTGATATAATTCTGATTCCCGAAATCCCTTACAAAATTTCCAATATCTGCGCCCAAATCCAAGAACGCCTAGACCGGGGAAAAAACTACTGTTTAATTATAGTAGCGGAGGCCGTTCGCACGGAAGAAGGCGAGTTAGTAATGCACACAAATCGCTTAGGTCAAAGTCGATTAGGCGGAATTGGTCAGTATTTAGCTGATACAATTTCTGACTGCAGCGGTGCAGAAACTCGCGTCACCGTTTTGGGACATATTCAACGCGGAGGAACTCCTTCATCGCTAGAAAGGTTAATTGCTTCTGCTTTTGGCGTCGCAGCAGTTGATTTAATTGCCGAAGAGAAATACGACTGCATGGTATCTTGGCAAAAGCGGGAAGTTGTGAGCGTTCCGCTGGAAGATGCGATCGCCAAATACAGACCTGTAGACTTCGATGGTACTCTGGTTAAAACTGCCCGTGGTTTAGGCATTTGTCTGGGAGATTAAACAATTACCCGTCCGATTTCTCAAAGATTTAGTCCGGGACGCACTCAGAACCAAGAAACCGGGTTTTTCAACCGAGACTGAGGGTTTTAAGCCCGTGTATTGTAGTTAAAAAACCAAGGTGCTCACCTGTCGTGCTTCCAGGACTAATATTAACCTGGAAGTAGTGGCGTTTCAACTATGATTAGTGTAACTTGCAATCAGTTCCGAGCGAGTATCGACCCCGAGTGCGATCGCACTCGGAACTACAAAATACCCCAACAAGTGGAAAGGTGAGAAATTGACACCATTTACTACACAAATTAGAGTGCGCCATTACGAAATGGACGCCCTCGGTCACGTAAATAATGCTGTCTACCAGCATTATTTAGAACACGCTGCGATCGAACATTTAGAACACTTGGGATTTACACTCGATCGCTACCGGGAATTGGGCGGAGTTTTTGTAATGCGGCGGATAGAGATTGACTATTTGCGATCGGCTGCCGCAGGCGATCGATTGGAGATATCCACTTGGATCGAACAAATGCGCGGCCCGCGCGCCGTCCGCCGCTACGAAATTCGCTTAGCTGGAAATGACGAAATATTGTTAAAAGCCGAGGCGCTTTGGGTTTGGGTTGAAGTTACCACCATGCGACCGCGAGCAATACCCAAACAAATAATTGATATTTTTCAATCGCAGTTTCAAGCATTACCAACATAGAGAAAAAATCAACTATTATATTTGCAAAATCCTGTAAAAATCTATGGGTTTGTAGTGAGGACTTGAGTCCCCTATTCCCCTTTTGTAGTGAGCACTTCAGTCTTCTATTCCCCGTTTGTAGAAGTGCAAAAGGTTTATTGTACAGCGGGCCGCAAATCCCGATCGCAAAAAGTCGGAGGGAGCATCCCGCTTTTTAACTAAGCATACCTACCCATTTTAATCTCATTATTTAAATATGCACATCTGAGTCTTA